>NZ_JAAXOY010000810.1 GCF_012396155.1 Cellulomonas septica
ACCCGGCCGGCGATGGCGAACGACGAGGACGCGCGGCCCGGGCTCGCGCTGACGTCGCGGTGGCTCGAGCGCGACGGCACGCCGTGGATCCCCGTGTCGGGCGAGGTCCACTACTCGCGCGTCCCGCGGTCGCGGTGGCGCGAGACGTTGCGGCTCGTGCGGTCGGGCGGCGTCGACGTCGTCGCGACGTACGTGATCTGGGCCCACCACGAGCCCGTGCGCGGCGCGGCGCGGTTCGACGACGGCCTCGACGTCGCGGCGTTCGTGCGTACGTGCGCGGAGGAGGGCCTGCGCGTGGTGCTGCGGATCGGGCCGTGGTGCCACGGCGAGGTCCGCAACGGCGGGTTCCCCGACTGGGTGCAGGACGCGCCCGTGCGGCACCGCACCGACGACCCCGCCTACCTCGACCTGGTGCGCGGGTGGTTCGGGCGGCTCGGCGCCGAGCTCGGCGCGCTGTGCGGGCCGGACGGTCCGGTGCTCGGCATCCAGCTCGACAACGAGCTCTACGACCAGCCCGGTCACCTCACGACGCTCAAGCGGCTGGCCCGTGAGGCCGGGCTGAGCGCACCGCTGTGGACGGCCACCGCGTGGGGCGGGGCGCAGCTCCCCGCGGGTGAGGTCCTGCCGCTGTACGGCGGGTACGGCGACGGGTTCTGGGTGGACGCCGACGCCGGGTGGCACGACACGTTCCGCGCGCACTACCAGGTGTCGCACACGTGGGACGACCCGGGGATCGGGGCCGACGTGCGCGGCGAGGAGGGTGCGGCGACGGTCGACCGCGACGCCGCGTTCCCGCCCGCGACGTGCGAGCTCGGCGGCGGCATGGCCACGACGTACCACCGGCGACCTGTCCCGTCGGCGCTCGACGTGGCGGCCGTCGCGCACGGCAAGGTCGCGTCCGGGTCCGCGTGGCAGGGCTACTACATGTACGCGGGCGGCACGAACCCCGGCCCGGACCTGCAGGAGTCGCACGCGACGGGCTATCCGAACGACCTGCCGTCGTACGACTACGACTTCCACGCCCCGATCGGCGCCGCCGGGCTGCTCGCGCCCTCGCATGCGGCCCTGCGCACGCAGCACGCGTTCCTCACGGCGTTCGGGCCGGCGCTCGCGACCATGCCCTCGACGCTGCCCGACGTGCTGCCGTCGGGCGTCGACGACAGCGCGACGCTGCGCTGGTCGGTGCGCGAGGCCGACGGGACCGGGTTCGTCTTCGTCGTCTGGCACCAGCCGCACGTCCCGCTGCCGACGCTGCGCGGCGTGCAGGTGCAGGTCGACCTGCCGTCCGGGCCGCTCGCGCTGCCGTCGCGGCCGACCGACGTGCCCGCGGGCACGCTCGTGCGCTGGCCGTTCGGGCTCGACGTCGCGG
>NZ_JAAXOY010000811.1 GCF_012396155.1 Cellulomonas septica
GGCCGTCGGCAGCAGCAGCCGCCGCCCGGGACGCAGCCGCGCCGGGTCGTCGACGCCGTTGACGTCCGCGACCGCCCGCCACAGCGCCGCGTCGCCGTACTCCTGGTACGCGACGCCCGGCAGCGTGTCGCCCTGCACGACCACGTGCTCGCGGTGCGGCACCCGGCCGCCCGACGTCGGGTTCGTGCCCGGCGGCTCACCCGCGAGCTCCTGCAGCGTCACCGTGCACACCGCCCGCACCGGCAGCCCCGCGGGCGTGAACAGCGTGTACTTCACCTGCACCTGCTCGATGTACGCGAGGAACCCCGTCAGGCCGCCCCACGAGAACTTGACCCACGGCGGCGAGTCCTTCTTCTGGCCGTGCGACGCGTCGGTGGGCACGCAGCACTTGAACAGCTGCTCGACGGTCTTCACGACCGACCCGTCCTGCTTCTTCGCCGGGTCGAAGAACACCGACTCGTCGAGGAACATCTCGAGCGTCAGCTTCGACGGCTGCGGCCCCTGGTACTGCGGCGGGCTCGACCGCTTGCTGCCCTTCGTCGTCGGGCGCGTCCACTTCGCCGACTTCTGGAGCGTCAGCTCCTTCGGGTTGAACTGGAAGTCCACCGACCCGATGAGCGGCCCCGGCTTGTCCAGGGCGCCGTCCTTCGACGGCTCGTGCAGGTCGAGCTTCGCGTGCGTCAGCGTCGACGCGCCCGCCGGTGCCGCCGACGCCGCGCTCGCGTTGAACCCCGTCGCCGATCCCACGTCACGCCCCCTTGCCGAAGCCGTGGTGCGCGAGCTCGAGCGTCTCCGTCACGACCTTCGTCGTGTCCGGGGTCAGCGACGGGCCCGTCCAGCGGATCGGCACGACGCCCTGCAGCGTCCACCGCACGACCGTCGTCCCGTCCGTCGTGCGCGCCTCGATGCTCGCCGTCGTCGCGACCAGCCCCTGGCTGACCGTCGACAGCCACGCCATGACGTCCGCCGTCTCCTTGCCCAGCGGCCGCGTGAGCTTGACGTTCGGGTACTTCACGCGCGTCGGCAGCTGCCAGACGCCCGTGTTGAAGCCGCCCTCCTCGCGGCTCTCCACGACGACCTCCAGCCCGAGGCCCTCGCACGACGCGAACGTGCCGAGCTTGTGCCCGTCGACCGTCACGACGTACTGCAGCCCGACGGCTGTCGCGGTGTCCTCCAGCATCGGTCCCTCCTCCCGTTCGTCGTGGCGCTCGTGCTGCGCGTGCTGCTCGTCATCGGTCGATCCGCGTGCCGCGGCGCTCGCGGTCCACGAGCAGCTGCCCGCGCACCCGGCGCATCAGCGGCGTCATGAGCCGCCGGGCCAGCTCGTCGAGGTCCGCCGGGGTCGCCGTCGCGAACGGTGACGCGCCCGACCCCTCCGGTGC
>NZ_JAAXOY010000812.1 GCF_012396155.1 Cellulomonas septica
CTGCTCGTCGTAGGGCGGGAGCGCCGAGAGCAGGGCCCATCCCTGGGGGCTGAGCAGCGCGCTGAGGCCGGCGGCGTCCATGCGGGCGATCCTTGCACGGCGCGACGGGCCGCACGACGGGCGGGACCACCCGGCGCCCCCCGACCCCTGTGCCCGCGCCACGCGCCCGCCACGCCCGGTCGTTGGCACTCGCCTTGACCGAGTGCTAACGCGTTCCTAGAGTGAGGAGCTGGCACTCTCCCCGCGAGTGTGCCAGCTGCGCACCTGGTCACGGCACCCGCGACGACGTGAGTCGGTGCGCTCGGACAGCTCGAACACGACTCACATGCGAAGGGGAGGTCCGCTGTGTCGGTCTCCATCAAGCCCCTCGAGGACCGGATCGTCGTCAAGACGCTCGACGCGGAGACGACGACGGCCTCGGGTCTCGTCATCCCGGACAGCGCCAAGGAGAAGCCCCAGGAGGGCGAGGTCCTGGCCGTGGGTCCGGGCCGTGTCGACGACAACGGCAACCGGATCCCGCTCGACGTGGCCGTCGGCGACAAGGTGATCTACTCGAAGTACGGCGGCACCGAGGTCAAGTACGCCGGCGAGGAGTACCTCATCCTCTCGGCCCGCGACATCCTCGCGGTCGTCGTCAAGTGATCTGACGGTGCCCGGCGTCCGTCCCTGACGGCGCCGGGCACCACGAAGGCCCCCGACCTGCTGGTCGGGGGCCTTCGTCGTCCTCGTGGGTCTGCGGGTCAGACGACCGCGCGACGACCGCTGCGCTGCGCCAGGATCGCGGCCCGCTCGTCCTCCGACAGGCCACCCCACACGCCGTAGGGCTCACGCACCGCGAGCGACTGCTCACGGCACTCCTTGAGCACCGGGCACGTCGCACAGATGGCCTTGGCCGCCTCCGCGCGGCGCCGGCGCGCCGACCCACGCTCGCCCTCGGGGTGGAAGAACAGGTCCTGGTCGGCGTCGCGGCAGGCGCCTTCGAACTGCCACTCCCACAGGTCCATCACCGGTCCGGGCAACCGCGAGATCTCCGCCATGCGTCCTCCTCAGTCATTCCGAGTCGGCGGGCCGTGGGCTCCAGCGCGCTCGGTAGCTCGGTTGTCAGGCACCCCGCACGGTGGTGCGGGTGGTGCTGTGGGCTGAACGCTACAACCGCGCCAGAAGTTGTTCAAGACTGCTTCGCACGATCGTGTGATGACGCGCTTCTGAGCGGACGCCCAGGTCGGCTGGCGCGGTCCGGCCCGCGCGTCGCCGTCGTCACCGCACGGCGACCCCAGCAGCACTGGCACAATCGCGTCATGCCCGCCGACGAGGACGTGTCGACGCCCACGGCCACGGCGCCCGACGCGGGAGCGCCCGCGCTCGCCGTCGCGGCCGTCG
>NZ_JAAXOY010000813.1 GCF_012396155.1 Cellulomonas septica
CGTCGCGCGAGCGCGGGGAGCGCGACGGCGACGAGGTGCGCCGACGTGCCGGCGTGCGCGGCGGGCCGCGACGTCACGACGACGTCCGCCTCGCCGTCGCCCACGACGACGCACGCGCCGCACCGCCACGTGGCGAGGGCCCACACGACGGTGCGCCAGTGGCCGGGGAGGTCGAGCAGGACGCGCGTGCCGGGTCCGGCGTCGAGCTCCTCGACGAGGAGGTTCGTCGTCTTGTTGACCCAGTTCTCGAGCACCGCGCCGGAGAGCTCGACGCGCTCGCCGTCGGCGCTGTACCAGGTGAGCCGGGGACGGCCCGGATTCCGGGTGACGAGGGCGAGAAGTTCGGCGATGGTGGCTCCTGGCACGGCCTCAGCGTAGGCGCGACACGCCGTCTTCACCCGGGTGCCACAAGTTCACCCCGACATATCCGGGCAACTACCACGGCTCGGCTTGACGCCCTCGAACGACACGCGTGTAATTCCTGAGAAGAGATTCATGCGCGAGCACCACCACGCGGCGTCCTCCGGGAGCCGCTCTGCCGAGCCTTGAACGAACCGCACGAAAGACCCGCACGGAGGCACGCCATGTGGAACCTGCTCGACGACGACGACGAGACCTTCCCGAGCGACGCCCGGAAGCCGGCGGAACCCGCGTCGAACGTGCTGTCGCTCTTCGGAGCGCCCGAGGACGACGGGCCGATGGGGTGGCAGGAGCGTGCACTCTGCGCGCAGACCGACCCCGAGGCGTTCTTCCCGGAGAAGGGCGGCTCGACCCGCGAGGCGAAGCGCGTCTGCACCGGGTGCGACGTCCGGTCGGAGTGCCTCGAGTACGCCCTCGCCAACGACGAGCGGTTCGGCATCTGGGGCGGCCTGTCCGAGCGTGAGCGCCGCAAGCTGAAGCGCCGGGTCGTCTGACGCGTGTCGGTCGAGGGGTTCGCGGACCCCGGACGGCAGGATGGCCCGAGCATGACCGAGACCCTCCCGCCCGTGGACGCACCCACGACCACCGCACCCCTCCCGGTGACGACGCCGGTGACGGCGGTCGTCGTGACCCGGGGCCGGACGCGTTACCTGGACGACGCGCTCGCGGCCCTCGCCGCGTCGACCCGTCGTCCGGCGCGGGTGCTGCTGGTCGACGTCGCCCCGGACCTCGAGGTCGGGGGCGCCCTGGACGACGCCTTCGCGCGGCAGAGCGGCTCGCCGCGGCCCCAGCTGCGCACCGTGCACGTCCCGGGAGCCCGGACCTTCGGGCACGCGGTGCGGGCCGCCCTCGAGGACCCGCAGGTCCGCGCCGACGGTCCGGCGTCCACCTGGCTGTGGCTCCTGCACGACGACA
>NZ_JAAXOY010000814.1 GCF_012396155.1 Cellulomonas septica
GGTCGTACCGGTGCCGGCGTCGCCGCTGCTCGTGCCGTGCGCCGTCGTCGCCGTCGCGGGCGACGTCGCGGTTGTCCCCGTCGACGCCGCGGTCGGCGTGGTCGGCGCGGTGCCGGTCGGCGGTGTGGGCGACGAGGTCGTCGGGGGAGCGCTGGCGGTCGTCATGTCGGGCTCCTGGGTTTTCTGTCGTCTGACAGAAACAGCCTCGCGACGGCCTGTTCCCCGCCGATCACCACCCCGTAAACGTTGCGTTACGCGGCCCAACGGCCGGGAGGGGCAGGTCGACACCGACATGGCTGCCGTTCGTGACCCCGGAACGGCAGCCATGTCGGTATCGCCGCCGGCCGGGCGACGCCGTCAGCGTCGAACCGGGTCTGGGTGCCGGACACGCGAGCGCGCCGGTCGCCGACCCGGGTCGCGCGTCCCGGGCACCGGGCGTGCGGTCGAGAGGCCGGGGTCGACGGCCGTGGCCCGCGCGGGCCGGTCACGAGACCCGGGTCGAGGCGCTCCGGGCACCGGACGGGCCGGTGGTACGTTCCCCAGGCCATGGGACGCAGACCGGGACGACCACGCGCCACCGGCGACCCGCACGAGCAGCGGGACACCCGGCAGGACGTGCTCGACGCCGCGGCGGCGCTGTTCTGCACCGTCGGCTACGCCGCGACCAGCACCCGTGCGGTCGCCGACCGGGCCGGTGTGCGGCAGGCGTCGATCTACCACCACTTCGCGAGCAAGGACGCGATCCTGCTCGACCTGCTGCTGGGCTCCGTCCGCCCGTCGCTCGAGCTCGCCGACCGCCTCGCGACCGCGCACGACGCCCCGCCGGCCGCGCGTCTGTGGGCCCTCGCGCACGCCGACGTGCTGCTCCTGACGACCAGCCCTGTCAACGTCGGCGCGCTGTACCTCCTGCCCGAGGTCGACGGCGAGCAGTTCGCCGAGTTCCACGCGCTCCGCGACCGCCTCCGTGCCCGGTACGACGACCTGGCCGCCCAGGTCCTGGCACGGCCGGACGCCCAGGACACCCCGGACGCCCCGGTCGGCCCGTCGGACGCCGGACCCGCCGTTTCCGTCGACGCCGCGGGTCCGCTCGTCCTCGGGCTCGTCGAGTCGGTGATCCTCCGTCGCCGCACCGGAGAGCGGCTCGACGAGGCCGTCGTCGCCCGGTCGGTCGCCGACGGCGTCCTGCTGCTCCTCGGGAGCGACGCGACGACGATCGCGGAAGCCCGCGCCGGTGCGACGCACCTCCTGCCGTCGCCCGCCACGCTGCACGGCGACGTGTCCGCCACGCCCGCCGCCCCAGCCACTACGACCGGTGCCGGACCCGCCACGCCCGCTGCCGCGTCCGCCACGCCCGCTGCCGGGTCCGCCACGCCCGTT
>NZ_JAAXOY010000815.1 GCF_012396155.1 Cellulomonas septica
CGAGCGCGCTCGCGCCGTCGCGCTCGAGCGTCGCGGCGCGCACCGCGTCCCGCGCGATCGCCTCCGCCTCGCCCTCGGCGGACACGTACCGCCCGGCGGCGACGACGAGCAGCGCCACGAGCAGCAGCACCGGGATCAGCACGACGACCTCGACGGCCATCGAGCCGCGGTCGTCGCCCCGCACGGTCCGTCCCACCGTGGTCCTCCTCCGTCCGTCCGCCGCGCGCGTCACTGGTCCGCCCGGAACCGCTCGACGGGCCCCTGCACGAGCGCGCTCACGCGCGGCGCCAGGCCCTGCACGATCTCCTTCGAGCGGGCCGAGACCTCGACCCGCACGGTGTCCGGGGTCGGCCGGCTGATCTCGACGTCGAGGTCCTGCAGGTTCTCGCCGCCGATCAGCTCGGCGAACTCGACCGCCCGGGCGCGGGCGGCCGTCTCCGACTCGGGCGTGCCGCCGCCGGTCCGCACGACGCGGGCGGTCTCCCGCGCGACGGCACCCACGAGCTGGTTGCCGTGCCACGTGAGCGCGAACTGCACCGTCACGAGGATCACGAGCATGAGCAGGGGGGTGTAGAACGCGAGCTCGATCGAGCTCGCGCCACGGTCGCCCCCGGCGCCCGCGGACGCACGCAGCCGTCGGCGGACCGGGGTCAGGAGCCCAGCGGTCACGGTCCGCCCGGGGCGTCGGGCATCTCGATCGACTCCGCGGCGTCGTTCGCGAGGTTGTAGATCACCGTGCCGACCACGCCCGCGAGCAGCACGAGGACGCCCGTGATGATGACCCACTCGATGACCGACGCACCGGCGTCCTCCGCAAGGCGGGCGCGCTGGTAGCGGCGTCGCAGCTCCATGACGAGGTAGTCCCAGACTCCCCGGTGGGGAAAGCTCATGTCAGCACCGTCCTGTGTCGAGTGTCCGTGTCGTGCGGTCGCGGCCCGTGCGGCCGTGCCGTGGGGTCATGTCTGGCCCAGCACGCTCTGCAGCGCCGGGTAGAGGAGGAAGACGAGGAAGCCGACGGCGAGCAGCAGCTGCGCGACGAGCATCGACTCGGAACTCTCGCCCGCCTTCCCCTCGGCCTCCGCGAGCTCGCGTCGACGCATCGAGCCCGCGCGCGCCGCGAGCGAGTCGCGCACCTTCGCACCGTCCTCCGCGACGAGCGCGAGCGCGGCGGCGAGGTCCCGGAGCTCGTCGACGCGCAGCTCCGTGCCGAGCCCGCCCAGCGCGGACCACGGCGTCTCGCCGCGCAGCCGCGCACCGCCGAGCGCGTCCCGGATCCGCACCATCGCCCACCCGTCACTGAGCTCCG
>NZ_JAAXOY010000816.1 GCF_012396155.1 Cellulomonas septica
ACGACGACGCGCGCCTCGCGCTCGAGGGCCTCCCGGAGGACGCCCTGCCGGAGCTGCCCGCCGGGCCGCTGCCGACCGAGCCCGACCCGGTCGCCCGCAAGCGCGCCGAGATCACGGCCCTCGCCGACGAGCAGCCCGAGGAGGTCGCGGACCTCCTGCGCGGCTGGCTCGGCACCGCGACCCCGGCCGGACGCCGCTGATGGCCGCGCTCACCGGGACCCAGAAGGCCGCGATGCTGCTCCTGCAGCTCGGCCGCGACCGCGCCGCACGCGTCATGGCGCAGCTCGACGTCAACGAGATCGAGGAGCTCACGGCCGAGATCCTGCGGCTCGAGCGCGTCGACCAGCGGCTCGCCGACGAGGTGCTCGAGGAGTTCCACGCGGTCTCCGTCGTCGGCCCCGGCGTCGGCGGCGGCATGGGCCTCGCGCAGCACCTGCTGGTCGCGTCGCTCGGCGCCGAGCAGGCCGCGGACGTGCTCGAGCGGCTCCAGACGACCATGCAGGGGCAGCCGTTCGAGTTCCTCCAGCACGCCGACGCGCGCCAGGTCGTCTCGCTGCTGTCGAGCGAGCACCCGCAGGCCATCGCGCTCGTGCTCGCGCACCTCAAGCCCGACCACGCGGGGATCATCCTCGCGGGTCTCGACCCCGAGCTGCAGGCGGACATCGCGCACCGGATCGCGCTCATGGAGCGCGCGTCGCCGGACGTCGTCCAGGTGATCGCGGAGACGTTGCAGCGCAAGGCGTCGAGCGTCCTGCAGGCCAACGACTTCGCCGCCGTCGGCGGTGTGCAGCCGCTCGTCGAGATCATCAACCGCGCCGACCCCGGCACGGAGAAGGTCATCCTCGAGGGCCTGGCCGCACGCGACGAGGAGCTCGCGGAGGAGGTCCGCAGCCGCATGTTCGTGTTCGCGGACATCACGCTGCTCGAGGACCGGGCCATGCAGCTCGTGCTGCGCCAGGTCGAGACCGCCCAGCTGTCCGTGGCGCTCAAGGGCGTCAGCGACGGGGTCCGCGAGACCGTCATGCGGAACCTGTCCGAGCGGGCGCGGGAGAACCTGCTGGAGGAGATCGAGCTGCTCGGCCCCGTGCGCCTCTCGCTCGTCGAGGACGCCCGCGCGGCGATCGTCCAGGTGATCCGTCGCCTGGAGGAGAGCGGCCAGATCGTCATCCGGCGCGACGCGGAGGACGAGCTCGTTGCCTGACCTCGGATTCGTGCCCACGCCGCGTCCCACGCCGGACGCCACGGCGACCCCCACGACGGACGTGCCGGCGGCGGCCCCCGTGTTCGCCGCCGCGCTGCCCGGCGGTGCGGTCGTCACGCCCGCCGCCCCCGTG
>NZ_JAAXOY010000817.1 GCF_012396155.1 Cellulomonas septica
CCTGCGCCGGTGCGGCCAGCGCCGCGGCACCCGCCCACAGGCCGGCCGCGGCCGCAGCGGTCAGCAGAGCACGGCGCCAGACGTCGCGTCGTCGCACGTGCCCCTCCTCCCGCTCTCCGCACCCGAGCAGGTGCGTCGTCGATGGGTTCGGAGCCCACCGTCCGGCGGATGGGTCGTCCCCGGCACCTGCTCCGGCTCGCGCCCCGACCCTAGGCAGACATCCGCCCGGACCGCGAGGTCACGCCGCCCGCCGCACGGACCGCACCGGCCGTCGCACATCCCGTATCGCAGTATTTCGCCCGGTATCGCCCTGTCGTGGCGCCCGTGACTTTGCGAGGATCGCCGGAGAGGTGCCGGCGACGGGGGCTGCCCGGCACCCAGGGGGTCCGGGGGGCTCGATGTCGCGAGGGCGCGATGCCGTCGCCGACCCGGTGGTGGGCGCGAACGTCCCGACCGCCGGGCGAGGCGTGGTCCGGCGTGCGCTGATGCACCGGCTGGACGACGTCCTGACGACGCGGTGCGGTCTGGTGGTGGGCCCGCGCGGGTCCGGCAAGACGACCGTCATGCGGCAGTGGGCGCGCACGAGCCGGCTGCCCGTGGTGTGGGGGCGCTGCACGCCCGCGGGCATCGCCGTGCGGTCGGGGACGCGCACCGAGCTGCTGGCGCCGGACGAGGTCGGGCGGTCGGTCCTGGCGCGACGTGCACCGACGCTGCTGGTCCTCGACGACGCGCACGAGCTGCTGGTCGGGCGGGTGGAGGACGACCTCGAGCGGCTGCTGCTGCCGTCGACCCCCGACGTGCACGTCCTGCTCGGCACGGTGCGGCGGCCCACGTTCAGCCTCGCGCGGTCGGAGTTCCCGCCGCCGACGGTGCTCGACGCCGACGACCTGCGGCTGCGCGTCTGGGAGGTCGACCGGCTGTTCCGGGACGTGTACGGGCACCCGCTGGCACCCGACGACGTCGAGCTGCTGACCGACGAGACCGAGGGCTGGGCGGCGGCCGTGCACCTGTTCCACCGGTCGACGTCGGGGCTGCTGCCCGCGGACCGGCGACGCGCGGTGCGCAGCCTCGACACCGACACCGGGTACGCGCGGGACTACCTGGTCGACGAGGTGCTCGCGCCCCTCGACCGCGCGCAGCTCGACGTCCTGCACTGGGGGTCGGCCTTCGACGACCTCACCGCCCGGCGGGTCACCGACCTCGTCGGGGACCCGGACCCGGCCGCCGACGGCGCCGCGGACGTGCTGCGCACCCTGGACCGGCGGTGGTCGCTCGCGCGGACCGACGACGGCGTCCGCTACCGCCTGCCGCGCGTCCTGCACCGTCACCTGCGGACCGCGCACGCCGCGCACCTCGGCCCCGCC
>NZ_JAAXOY010000818.1 GCF_012396155.1 Cellulomonas septica
ACCGCGCGACGGCGGCGCGTCCCGCCGTGTCGGCGGCGCTCGAGCTGCTCGGTGCGCACACGCTGGCCGACCGGGCCGACCGTCGTCGCTCGGGCGGCGAGATCGTCCCCGTCACGCTCCCGGCACCGCCCGGCGCGTGGCGCGCGCACCGCATCAAGGCCTTGCGCCAGGGCGGCACCGACCAGTGGGTCGAGGCGTTCCGGCAGGGCGGGTGGTGGGGCTACGAGCGCCCGCTGCCCGACGTCCTGCTCGGGGCCGTCCGGCGCCGCCCCGGAGTCGTGGTCGACGTCGGCGCGAACACCGGCGTCTACTCGCTGCTCGCGGCGAGCACGCGCGGGACGACGGTGCACGCGTTCGAGCCGTACCCGCCGGTCGCGGCGATGCTGCGGGAGAACGTGCGGCTCAACGCGTTCCGCGGGCGGGTGCGGGTGGTGGAGGCGGCCGTCACGGACGTCGAGGGGACCGTCGACCTCTGGGTCCCGCCCGCGATCGGCGTCGTCGAGACGAGCTGCTCGACGGACCCCGGCTTCAAGGGCGGCGAGCAGGAGCGCGTCGAGGTCCGCGCGCTGACCCTCGACTCGTACTGGCGCTCGATCGGCTCGCCCCCGGTGTCCGTCGTGAAGATCGACGTCGAGGGTGCGGAGGTGCGGACGCTGCGCGGCGGCCGGTCGCTGCTGGCCGAGGCGCGGCCGTGGCTGCTCGTCGAGATCCTCGAGCACGCCCCGTTCGACGAGCTCGAGGACGAGCGACGCGCGGCGGGCTACGTCGACGTGCGCCTCAGCCCGTGGGAGGCCGTCGTCGGGGACCGTCTGCGCTTCCATCCCCTGGCCTGGAACCACGCGTGGGTGCCGTCCGAGGACGTCGACGACGCCGCCGCGGTCTTCCGGGCGGCGGGGTTGGTGGTCACCGAGACCAGGCGATGACCTGATCCGGACGGTCCACCGCGTCGCGCACGTCGGCCAGGACGTCCGGGTGGACGACCACGAGCACGGACGGGTCCGACGCGAGCGCCGCGGTCGCGACCCGGACCGGGTCGGTGTCGACGAGCAGACCGGGCAGCGCCGACGCGGCGCCCGTCCACGTCCCCGTCAGCGCGGAGGTCCACTGCGCCGACGCGAACGGGTGGAGGCCGATCTCCGCCGGGAAGGGCACGACCAGGACGGGGCGATGACCGTCCTCGCCCGCGGCGGCCCGCGCCGCACCCAGCACGACCTCGGCCGACGGCAGCGCGGCGGTGCCGGCCTCGGTGAGGTCCCCGCGCGTCGCGGCACCGGGCGCGAGCGCACCGAACCCCGCGGCCTGCACCGCGGGCAGCGTCGCGCCGAACACCTGCGTCGCACCGGCCGCGACGAGCA
>NZ_JAAXOY010000819.1 GCF_012396155.1 Cellulomonas septica
GCTCTTCGGCCGCGGGTCGCTCGGCGACCTCGACGAGTCGACGCTCGCCGCCGCCGTCGCGGAGCTCCCGACCGCGCCCGGCCACGCGGGCGACCCCGTGGTCGACGTGCTCGCCGCCTCGGGCATCGTCGCCTCGAAGGCAGCGGCCCGGCGGGCGATCGGGGAGGGCGGCGCGTCGGTCAACAACGTCCGGGTCGAGGCGGAGGACGCGGTCCTGCGCACCGAGGACCTCCTCCACGGGAGGTGGGCGATCCTCCGCCGCGGCAAGCGCACCCTCGCGGTGGTCGACGCGCACGCCTGAACCGCACGAGCGCCCGTCGGCGCCGCGCGACCTCTCCCGGATGCCCGGTCCCCTCGTGGGGCCGGGCATCTGTCGTCGAGTCGCACGCCCGGGCCGGCGCATCGGTCGTCGAGTCGCACGCCCGGGCCGGCGCATCCGTTGGTCGAGTCGCACGCCCGGGCCGGCGCATCTGTTGTCGAGGCGCACGCTCCCGCCGTGCACTGGTGGCCGGGCGCACGCCCGCGGCCGCGCATCCGTGAACGGGCCCTGCGCCTCCCTGCACCCCGGCCGGCGGGAGAGTCGTCGACCGGCCCGTGAGCGCCAGGCCCGCGACGCGCAGCCCGACCGCCGTCAGTCGCACCTGGGTGCGGGGAGCGGATCGGCGGGCGCAGGGAGCGTCGACACACAGGGATGCGCGGGGCGCGCGAGGCGCCTGGGCGGACGGACCCGGACATCCCGGACGCGCGAGGCCCGCGGGACCGGGGGAGCACCGGGCGCCGAGGCTCGCTCGTCGGCAGCCCGACGGGACGTCGGCCCAGGTCAGGGCGCCCTTCCCCGCCTCGGGCGGTGCCCTCCGCTTGCCTGGTGACGGGGGTCACCGCAACCGGATTTGCCTCCGCCGCCAGGGCCCGCGTAATGTTCTCGATGTCGCCCGGCAGGGAGGAACGGACACCGAGGAACGATCCCGGTGGCTGGTCCCGAGGGTGGCCGCCCCCGAACAGAACCGCATGAGCTCAGTGCGCCTGCAGTACGTTCGGGAGGGCCTGAGCCCGCAACCGCGAGCCCTACGGGGCGGACGGGAACGGCCGGAAGGTCCGCTAAGATGGAGAACGACAAAGCCTCTGACGAAGAGCCGAAAGGCTCGAGCAGATGCGCGTCTGTTCCTTGAGAACTCAACAGTGTGCCAAGTAGTCGATGCCAAGATGGTCCATCGCACAGTGTGTGGTGGGTCTTGGTTGAGATTGAGGAGGCTCGTCCACCCCCGTGGATCGGGTCTTCTTTTGACAGCCGAATCTGATTGGTCCTTCGGGGCTGTTTCGTGTGTCGGTTGCCTGCCTGCTTCGGTGGGTG
>NZ_JAAXOY010000082.1 GCF_012396155.1 Cellulomonas septica
GCCTACGCTGAGGCCGTGCCATGCGCCGTCCCGCTCACCCGACCACGTCGAGCCGGTCCAGCGGCCACAGCGGGAGCCGCTCGACGTCGCACGCCGCGAGGAGCCGCGCGAGGTCGGGGTCGGCGGGATCGGCCCGGCCCTCGGAGGCGGCGAAGTACTCGCGCAGGAACGCCGCGACGAGGGGACCCGGCACGGCGTCGGCCGTGTGGTCCCCGCGCGACGGCAGGGCGATGAGCAGCAGGTCGCGCACGCGGCGGAGCCCGGGCCGCAGCGCGGGCTGCACGTAGGGGAGCGGCAGCAGGCGGAAGCCGTTGCGGTCCCAGAAACGCAGCCGCGCGGGCGGGTCGCTCGTCGGCGTGACGGGCCACGACCGCGGGTCCTCGATCTCGCCGAGCACGAGCGCCGCCGTCGACGCCGCGACCGTCTCCCGCACCAGGCGGGAGCCCAGGCCGTGCGCCCTGCCCGCCGGGTCGACCGCGAGGTAGGCGAGCAGCTGGACGGCGCCGCCGACGTAGTGCTCGTGCACGAGGCCGCCGACGACGCCCCCGTCGGCGCCCAGCGCCAGCAGCCCGTCGCCGGTCTCCCCGAGCGACTCCTGCAGCGACTCCAGCGGCTCGAGCTCGTCCGGCGGGAACGTCGACCGGAGGATGCGGACGTAGAAGTCCTCGACGACCGGAGCGGGCACCTCGCTCAGCCGGACGAGCGCGGGCTCGGGCGGCCGGACCTGCTCGGCGGACGCGCCCACCTCACGGCTCCGTCGACGCGACCGGGAGCGGCTCCGACGGGGCGTCCGTGGTCGTGCTGCCGCGGGAGGCCCACGGACGGGTCCAGCGCGGACGCAGCCGGCCCTCGTCGGCGACGCGGTGCAGGTCGTCGAGCGCGGGGTACCAGTCCTGCGGGCGGCGTTCCGCGAACATGCGCTCCATCGCGGGCGACGTGCCGAGCATGTCGAGGATGTAGTGCCCCCAGGAGATCCGGTCGGCCGCCGAGTAGGTCTTGCGGATGTCCCAGATGCACTCGAAGCAGTCGAGCATCAGCTCCGCCATGGCGTCGACGCGCGCGGAGAGCACCGGGTCGTCCACGGACGGCTCGCGGCCCTGGTAGAAGTACGGGCGCAGCTCGGGGTGCTCCACGAACTGGTGGTCGATGTCGAGCGTGAGGTCGGTCGCGCTGCGGTACGTGGTGATCTTGGTGCTGCGGTGCGCGCTCCGCCACGAGATGAGCAGCGAGATGATCGACGCCGTCAGCGCGAGGCCCGCGATGACCTCGGACGTGCCGATGCTGAAGTCGCCCATCCGACCCACCTGCCCACGGTCCCCGTCGCCCGTCGCGGCGTCTGGACCGAGCATCCCGCAGGGTGCCACCGCGCGCCAGGGCCGCACCGGCGCCGCGGTCGGGCGGTCCGACGACGTCAGACGGGCCGGCGGGCGTCCTGCGCCGTCCGGGGCGTCGGCACCGACCCGAGCCGGGGAGGGCGTTCGAGCAGGGCGCCGATCGTCTCCCGGGGTGCCGGGCGGCCGAACAGGTAGCCCTGGCCCTCGGGGCAGCCGAGCGCCCGCAGCGCCTCGGCCTCGTCGTCGGTCTCGATCTGCTCCGCGACCGCGGGCAGGTCGAGGCTGCGGCAGAGGTCGACGATCGCGCTCGCGAGCGCACGCCGACGGCGGCCCTCCTCGCCGGGCTCGGCCGCGAAGCGCGTGAAGGCGCCGTCGATCTTCACGATGTCGACCGGCAGGCGCTGCAGGTACGCGAGCGAGGAGTAGCCCGTGCCGAAGTCGTCGATCGCGACGCGCACGCCGTGCTCGCGCAGGCGGGACAGGGACGACTCGACGAGCGTCGCCTCCGGCTCCTCGGCGGCGAGCAGCGCGGTCTCGGTGATCTCCAGGACGAGCGCGCGCCCGGGCAGGCCCGCGTCGCGCAGCGCGCGCAGCACCTGCTCGACGACGTCGGGCTCGCGGAGCTGACGTGCGGAGACGTTCACGTGCACGCGCACGCCGTGCCGCTCGAACCAGGGCCGCACGTCGGCGCAGGCCCGGCGCAGCACGTGCTCGCCGATCGGGACGATGAGGCCGGTGTCCTCGGCGACCGGGATGAAGCCGTCCGGCATGACGAGACCGTCGGGCGACTGCCAGCGCAGCAGCGCCTCGACGGACTGCACCTGGCCGGTGCCGAGCGAGACGACGGGCTGGTAGTGCACGACGAGCTCGTCGCGCTCGACCGCGTGCCGCAGCCCTTCCGCGAGGTGCGAGCGCCGGTCCTGGGCCACGCGCAGGCTCGGGTCGAAGAGCCGCACCTGGTTCTTGCCGGCGGCCTTCGCGGCGTACAGGGCCAGGTCCGCGTCGCGCAGCGTCGCCTGCGGCTCGACGGTCGCGTCGACCAGCCGCACCCCGACGCTCGACGTCACGCGCACGGTCCGTCCGTCGACGACGAACGGCTCGCCCAGCGCACGGACCAGCCGGGTCGCGACGTCGCGCGCGTCGGCCTCGTCGGTGTCCTCGAGCACGACCGCGAACTCGTCGCCGCCCAGCCGCGCGAGCGTGTCGTCGCCGCCGACCACCCGACGCAGCCGTCGTGCGACCTGCACGAGGAGGTCGTCCCCGACGTGGTGACCGTGCTCGTCGTTGACCGTCTTGAAGCCGTCGAGGTCGACCATGAGGACGGCGCGCTCGCCGCTCCCGCGCCGGTCGGGCGCGGACAGCCGCTCGGTGAAGCGCGTGCGGTTGCCGAGACCCGTGAGGGGGTCGTGCTGGGCCTGGTGGCTGAGCAGCCGCTGCAGCGCGTTCTGCTCGTGCAGCGCGTGCTCGAGCTCGGCGGCCTGACGGTCGAGCGCGATCGCGCGCCGCTGCGCGGTGCTCGTCCCGACGACGAGCCGGGCCACGAGGAACGCCGACAGCGCGGTCAGGGCCAGCACGGGCACCGCGAGGTCGGACCACGCCATCGTCACGGTCGACCCGACGCGGAACGTGAGGAGCAGCGCGGCCGGCCCGAGCGACGCGATGGCGAAGAACACGAGTCCGCGTGCGAGGGTCAGGCCACGGCCCGGCTCGGCGTCGGGGGAGCCTGCGACGCCCGGGTGCAGCGCGGCGGCGCCGAACAGCACGAACCACACGAGCCACGCGGCGCTGCCGACGCCCTCCGCGAGCGAGGTGTCGAGCAGCGAGATGCCGGGCGCGCCGTCGCCGATGAGGGTCAGCGTGTAGAGGACGTCCCCGGTCGTCGACGCGGCGACGCCCGCGCCGAGCAGCAGGTAGGCGCGGTTGCGCGCGCCGTAGCGGAACAGCAGCCGCGACGCCATCAGGACCACGGCGAGGCCCGTCCCGAGCGAGGCGATCGCGATGACGTGCGCGGAGTCCTCGAGCGCCTCGCGGCCGAGGAAGCTGCGGAAGACGAGCGCCCAGTAGAGCAGCGCCGCGCCGACGACCACGACGACCGCGTCCATCGTCGCGCTCTCGTGCCGCGACCGCAGGGAGTTGCGGGGGAGCAGCGTGAACCCGACCGCGAGCAGGGCGTACGCGGGCATGTACACGACGTCGAACCACCACGGGATGACGTCCGCGTCGCCGACGGCGACGTACCAGCCCGTCCAGACGAGGTCGGTGGCCGCCCACCACCCGGTGCCCGCGGCGAGCCACCACCACGCGCGCGCGACGCGTCGCGGGTGGCGCCGGACGCCGACGACCATCGCGGCGCACGCGAGCACCGGCACGACGTCCCACAGCAGCTCGCCCGCCCAGCCCGGGACCACCATGACCGCGGCCGTGAGCGCGAGCCCGACCGCGAGGAAGCGTCGCCACGTGACGGCAGCCAGCGCGCGGGCGCGGGTCGACGCCACGTCCGACGCGGTCATCGACGCCTCCGGGGTCTCGGTCGTGTGCGCACGGCGCGCTGGGTGCGGGGCTGCTGACCGCACCTCGGGGCGGACCGGCACGGTCCCCTGCTCGTCGGATCGGCACGAGCAGCACGCGCGTGAGGCATGTCGGGCGACAGCACCCGCCTGGCGCACGTGGTCCGCGTCACGTGCCCGCGCGCGCCATGCCGGGCCGGTGGGATGCTGCTCGTCGGGGGAGGTGGGTCGTGGAGGAGGTCGTCGCGCGCTCACCAGGACCGCCGCGCTGGCTGTACGTGCTCGTCGTGGTCAACGGTGCGACAGCCGCGTACTGGGCGGTGCGCCTGGCCGGCGGGACGCGAGACGCAGCGGTCGTGCTGGGCGCCGCCGGGTGCCTCGCGCTGGCGGCGGCGCTGGCCCTCCTGCTCGACCGCCTGCGCGCCCGGCTCGTCGTGACGGACGACGCGCTGCGGGTCGAGCGCCGCTGGCGACCGCGCACGATCGCACGCGACGAGATCCGCGCGGTCCGTGGCGACGTGCCGGACCGGCCGTCGTGGTCGCAGGCCGTCCTCGTCGAGGTCGCCGACGGCCGCGTCGTCCACCTGTCGCCGCTCGACGCGTCCGCCGGTGACGTGATCGTCCGTCTGCAGCGGTGGGCGGGGGTGGGCGAGCGCGCCACGCCCGGCGAGGCGGATGCCGGGCGGGCCGGTGCTGCCTAGTCTCGGCTCATGACGACGACGCAGGACGGCACGGTCGACATCAAGCCGCGGTCGCGGCAGGTCACGGACGGTCTGGAGGCGACGGCGGCGCGCGGCATGCTGCGGGCGGTCGGCCTCGGCGACGAGGACTTCGCGAAGCCGCAGGTCGGTGTCGCGTCCTCGTGGAACGAGATCACGCCGTGCAACCTGTCGCTGGACCGGCTGGCGAAGGCGGTCAAGGACGGGGTGCACGCGGGCGGCGGGTACCCGCTCGAGTTCGGCACGATCTCGGTGTCCGACGGCATCTCGATGGGGCACGAGGGCATGCACTACTCGCTCGTGAGCCGCGACGTGATCGCCGACTCGGTCGAGACGGTGATGATGGCGGAGCGGCTCGACGGCTCGGTGCTCCTCGCGGGGTGCGACAAGTCGCTGCCCGGGATGCTCATGGCGGCCGCGCGCCTCGACCTGTCGAGCGTCTTCCTCTACGCGGGCTCGATCATGCCGGGCTGGGTCAAGCTGTCCGACGGCACCGAGAAGGACGTGACGATCATCGACGCGTTCGAGGCCGTCGGCGCGTGCGCGCGCGGGTTGATGAGCCAGGAGGACGTCGACCGGATCGAGCGTGCGATCTGCCCGGGCGAGGGTGCGTGCGGCGGGATGTACACGGCGAACACGATGGCGTCGGTCGCCGAGGCGATGGGCATGTCGCTGCCGGGTTCGGCTGCGCCGCCGTCGGCGGACCGACGGCGCGACCAGTTCGCGCGACGCTCGGGCGAGGCCGTCGTCGAGCTGCTGCGCCGCGGCATCACGGCGCGCCAGATCATGACGAAGGAGGCGTTCGAGAACGCCATCGCGGTCGTCATGGCGTTCGGCGGGTCGACGAACGCGGTGCTGCACCTCCTCGCGATCGCGCACGAGGCCGAGGTCGACCTCACGCTCGACGACTTCAGCCGCGTCGCGGCGCGCGTGCCGCACCTCGGCGACCTCAAGCCGTTCGGCCGGTACGTCATGAACGACGTGGACCGCATCGGCGGCGTGCCGGTGCTCATGAAGGCGCTCCTCGACGCGGGCCTGCTGCACGGCGACTGCCTCACGGTCACCGGCAAGACGGTCGCGGAGAACCTCGCCGACATCGCGCCGCCCGACCCCGACGGCAAGATCCTGCGCGCGCTCGACGACCCGATCCACCGCACGGGCGGCATCACGATCCTGCACGGCTCGCTCGCGCCCGAGGGTGCGGTCGTGAAGTCGGCCGGCTTCGACTCCGACGTCTTCGAGGGCACCGCACGCGTCTTCGAGCGCGAGCGCGCGGCGCTCGACGCCCTCGAGGACGGCACGATCCAGGCCGGCGACGTCGTCGTGATCCGCTACGAGGGCCCGAAGGGTGGGCCGGGCATGCGCGAGATGCTCGCGATCACCGGGGCCATCAAGGGTGCCGGGCTCGGCAAGGACGTCCTGCTCATCACCGACGGCCGCTTCTCCGGCGGGACGACGGGCCTGTGCGTCGGCCACATCGCGCCCGAGGCCGTCGACGCGGGGCCGATCGCGTTCGTGCGCGACGGCGACCGGATCCGCCTCGACGTCGCGCACGCGACGCTCGACCTGCTGGTCGACGACGCGGAGCTCGCCGCGCGCCGTGAGGGCTGGGCGCCGATCGAGCCGCGCTACACGCGCGGCGTGCTGGGCAAGTACCAGAAGCTCGTCCAGTCGGCGTCGAAGGGCGCGGTCCTGAGCTGACGTCGTCGGCCCGTTCGGCGGACGCGCGGGCCGTGCCGCGGGCCGCCGCTCGTCAGTCGCCGGCGATCGCGCGGAGGGCCGCGAGGTGGTCGCGGAGGGCCGTGCGGCCGTCGGGGGTCAGGGCGAGCCAGGTGCGCGGACGCTTGCCGACGTACCCCTTGCGGACCTTCACGTACCCGGCCTGCTCGAGCACCGTGACGGCCTTGGAGAGCGCGGAGTCGCTGATCTCGACGGCGTCGCGCACCGCGCCGAACTCGGCCTCGTCGGTCGCGGCGAGCGCGGCGACGACGGACAGCCGCACGGGGGAGTGGATGACCTCGTCGAGGCGGGCGCGTGCGGGTTCGCCGACCGCGTCGGGGCCGGGCAGCGGCGGTGTCACGCCTGCGCCTCGCGCCAGGCCCCGCGCGCCAGCGGGAACGTGGCGAGGACCGCGGCCGCGAGCCACCAGAGCACGGACTCGCGCAGCCAGGTGAGCCCGACGACCAGCGCGATCGCGTAGACGACGCCCCACGTCGTCACCGCGGCGACCCACCGCAGGCCCATGCCCTGCTTGGTGACGGGTGCGCCGCGGAGCCAGGCCAGCGAGAGCACCAGGAGCGTCAGCCCGTACGCGCCGGCGAGCGTGAGGGCGCCGGCGTCGTCGGGGATCGTGGACAGTCCCACGAAGAACATGAACGTCGAGGCCGCGTGGCCGGTGAGCCAGAGGGCGTGGCGGTTCTGGCCGCTCGCGCGCAGGGTGCCGGCCGCGGCGGCGGAGCGGGCGAGGAGCGCGCGGGCCTCGTCGGGCGTAGGTGCGGGGGTCGTCTCGTTCTCCGTCATGACACTAGTTTCCACCTCGGAAAGTAGATGCGCAAGGGGGAGTTGTTCCGTGCCGTCGTGCGGTGGTCCCGTCGTCGTGGCGGCAGGAGTGTCCGGGCTCAGCGGCTGCGCAGCACGAAGTCCTGGATCGCCACGACGGCCGCTCCCCGCGCCCACTGCGAGAAGTCGCCGGGTTCGACGACCACGTCGACCGGCGTGGCCTGCGGGTGCCGGTCGGCGGCGACGGCCGCGCGCACCGCGTCGCCGGCGACGACCGCGAGCCCCACGCCCTCGCCGGTGAGGACGACGAGCTCGGGCATCGTGAGGTTCGCGACCGCGGCCACGAGCCGGCCGAGGGCACGGCCCGCGTCGTCGACGATGCGCCGCGCGGCCGGGTCGCCGTCACGGGCGAGGTCGAGCAGCTCGTCCACCGCGACCGGACGTCGTAGCGCGACGGCGGCCTCGGCCTCGAGCGCCTCCGTGGTGAGCATCGCGCCCGCGCACCCGCGGTGACCCTCGGGGCACAGGGGTCCGTTCGGGTCGAGGGGGAAGTGGCCGACGAGGCCGAGCCCCATGTCGGCGTGCCGCACGAGGCGGTCGTGCACGACGAGCCCGTAGCCGACGCCTGCGCCGACCGTCACGACGGCGAACGTCCGCACGTCGCGCCCGGCGCCGAACCAGTGCTCCGCGGACGTGAGGGCGGCGACGTCGTTCTCGACGACCGTCGGCAGCCCGGTGCGCGCGCGCACGAGCGTGCCGAGCGGCACGTCGTGCCAGCCGAGGAACGGTGCGAGGTGCACGGTCGTGCCGTCCGGGGAGTGGCCGCCGAGGCTGACGCCGATGCCCGTGGGCCCGCTCGGGACCGCACCCGACGGCGCCGCGGCGACGAGCGCGTCGACCAGCGACCCGACCACCGCGACGACCGCGTCCGGGTCGTCCTGCGGCAGGTCCGCGGAGCGTGTCGCGACGACCGTGCCGCGCAGGTCGACGAGCACGGCGTGCGCGGTGCCGACCGCGAGGTTGACGCCGACGAAGTGGTGCGATGTCACGTCGACGTCGAGCGGCTGGCTGGGGCGGCCGACGGCGGGGCCGGGGCGTGCGTCGGACTCGACGAGCAGGCCGCGCCGGACGAGGTCCTTGGTGAGGCGCGTCAGGGTCGGCTGCGAGAGGTCGAGCCGGCGGGCGAGCTCGGCGCGCGACAGGGGTCCGCGCAGCAGCACCTCGAGGGCGACCTGGAGCTCGCTGCCGCCCTCGGCCCACTCCGGTCCGTCTGCGACCACGGCTCCTCCACTCCCCGGCACGACGGTCGTGGCGATCGTGGCACGACGCGCCCTGCGCCTGACGTTACCTTCCGTACCGGAAGGAAGACGCGCGAATGGATACGGAAAAATGGGATCGTGACCACAGTTGACACGAGAGTTAGTTCCACCGTGGAATGAATCCGTGCTCACGCCCACCCGACTCATCGCACCGCTCCACCTCCGCTCCGGCGGCACGAGCGTCGTCCTCGACACCACCGACGGCGGCCTGCCGCGGATCGTCCACTGGGGGCCCGACCTCGGCCCGCTCGACGACGACGCGCTGCGCGGCCTGCTGGCCGCCGCGTGCGCGATCCCCGTCTCGGGCGGCCTCGACGTCGCCGTGCCGGTCACCCCGCTGCCCGAGGCGTCGACCGGCTGG
>NZ_JAAXOY010000820.1 GCF_012396155.1 Cellulomonas septica
CCGTTCGGGACGCCCGTGGTCGTCGCGTCGGGCACGTAGGACCCGACCGGGCCGGGCACGACCGGGGGCGGGGTCACCGTGCCGGTCGAGGTGGCGCGCACGTCGGACACGCGCAGCGTGATCGGGGACGCCGCCGACGACGCGGGACGAGACGGTGAGACCGTGGGCCGGCGGGGCCGCAGGGGCGGCGGCCGCCTCCTCGCCGAGCGACTGGAAGAACAGCTCGTCGAGCTTCGCACGTGAGGTCGGCGCGAGCCCGCCCGCGGTCTCGACGGCGGCGACGAGGCGCTCCGCGAGCGCGAGGAGGCGCACGTTGCGCTGCTGGGAGCTCCACCGCAGCAGCTCGAAGGCGGCGTCGCCGTCGATGCCGTAGACGAGCATGAGGACGCCCTTGGCCTGGTCGATGACCGCGTGCGACTCCAGCGCCTGGTGGAGCTGGAGGTTGACCGCGTCGGCGACGGTGGCGCGCTGGCTCACGCTCACGTCGACGAGGAAGCCGCTCACGGTCGGGCCGTCGGCGGTGTCCTCGCGGCCGCCGCTCAGGGTCACCGCACGCTCGTCACCGGCGAGGTCGACCAGCACGTAGTGCTCGCCGAGCGGGGTGCCGTCGCGCTCGCACGCGTCGAGGGCGGCGGCGACGCGGTCGCGGTGGTCGGGGCGCACGTGGCGCAGGAACAGGTCGCGCGTGGGCACGACCTCACCCGCCTCCATGCCGTGGATCGCGAACATCCCGTCGGACCATCGCCAACGGTCACCACCGGCGGAGAACTGGTACTGGCCGACCTGAGCCTCGTCCTGGCTGTGCACGGCGCCTCCACGCGGCCCCGGCGGCCGCCGGCAAGAGCTCCGGGCTGACTTCCCAACCCGATCCGGCGGACGGTCTACGGCCGTCCCACCGGTCGAGGTTAGTGCGCACCCGTCGGACCCGCGCGCGGAGGCCGGCGGCGGCCCCCTGCCGAGGGAGTCGGCCGACCGCCGAGCCGCGGTGAAGGTGCAGGTCACGAACCTCCACGCGAGCGCACCGGACGTGCACGACCCCTTCGCCGTGATCAGGTCCACACCGGGACGGCGCGGTCCTAGCGTGACGCACATGACCGGCACAGCCGCCTCCCAGACTCCGCCCGCGCTCCCCTCACCGACAGTCCGCCCGGGTCCGCCCGGCCCGCTCCTGGGCCCGCCGCCTCCGCCGGGACCGTTCGGCCGGGCGCTGTCGGCCTTCCGCTGGGACGGTCGGGGCGCGGCGTCGCTGCCGGTGCTCGCGCTGGTGACCGGGGTGGGCGTCACGGTCGCGGTGATGGTCGTCGGTCACCAGCCGGGGCTGGGCGTGGCGCTCGGCGGGCTGGTGGCG
>NZ_JAAXOY010000821.1 GCF_012396155.1 Cellulomonas septica
CGCGTTCCGCGCCTCGACGCGAGGCGGCTGGCGGCTCGCGGGGCTCGACCACACCGGTGCGGGCGAGCTGCGGCTCGGTGCTCCGGCCCACCTCGCCGTGTGGCGGGCCGAGCACCTCGTCGTCCAGGCACCCGACGGCCGGCTCGCGTCGTGGAGCACCGACGCCCGGTCGGGGACCCCGCTCCTGCCGTTCCTCGGCCCCGACGAGGAGTCGCCGCGCTGCCTGCGGACCGTGCGCGACGGCGTCGTCCTGTTCGACACGCTCCGCTGACCGCGTCCTGCTCCGCGCCGAGCGGGTGAATCTTCGGGGCCGACCCCGGGCGCGCTCTGCTGGACGCCTGTCCGATTTCCGCGACACGCCCCACGACACGCCGCCCCGCCGGGCGTGTCGTCGGCCCGCGCCGTCGAGGTGACCTGCGCAGAGGCCCACCACCTGCGGTGACGGCGCCTTGACACGTCGCCTGATCTCGGTAGGTTCCTGAAGGTATCCACGACCGGGGGGACCGGTCGGGCGCCACCGCCCTCGAGGCCGACGCAGCAGTCGGCCGGCGGCAGGGCCCGACGAGGCCGGTGGTCGGATCCCAGGGTTCCGACCGGGCCCGCGTGTTCAACAGACAACGGTCGCGCCGTGCGCGCCGACCGGTACGAAGGACACGCGGGCCGGTCGGTCGGGACCGCTTCCAGGACGCCGGTCCCGCCGGTCCGCACATGCTGCTGTCGTACTCTTGCGCGGTGCTCGTCCGTGAACCCTCCCGCTGGTGGGCGGTCGGCCTCGCCCTGATCAGCGGCCTGGTCACACGCGCGGCGTTCCCCGCCCCCGGCTGGTGGCCCGCGGCGTTCCTCGGCATGGCGCTCCTGTACCTCGCGATGCGGCGGGACTCCGCGCGCTGGAACGCCCTCGTCGGCTTCGTCTGGGGCATCGCGTTCTTCGGCTCGCTCATCACGTGGGCGAACGACGCGGTCGGGCTCGTGCCGTGGCTCGCGCTCACCGTGCTCGAGGCGTCCTACGTCGCGCTCTTCGGTGCCGCGTGGGCGTGGGCACGACGAGGCGAGGCCGTCTGGCGCAACGGGGGGCTGCAGGTCGTCGTGTTCACCGTGCTGTGGGTCGCGGCCGAGGACCTGCGCTCGACGTGGCCGTTCGGCGGCTTCCCGTGGGGCCGGCTCGCCTTCTCGCAGGCCGACTCGCCGCTCGTCGCGTTCGCGTCGTGGGGCGGGACGCCCCTGGTCTCCGCGCTCGTCGCGGCGGTCGGCGTGCTGCTCGCCCGCGGCGCGGTCACCGTCGCCCGCGGACGCGTGCT
>NZ_JAAXOY010000822.1 GCF_012396155.1 Cellulomonas septica
CGTGCCACGGGTCAGCGCGGTGCCGTCGCCCGCCGGGTCGGTCGTCGCACCGTCGGCCAGGACCCGGTCGAAGAACGCGGACTTGCGGGCCTCGTACTCGTCGGGCGCGGCCTCGTCGGCCTCGGCCTTCACGCGGTTGTGCTCCGCGAGCAGGGCGGGGTCGGCGCGCAGCAGCGCCCACGTGCGCGTGAACCGCACGTCGTGCTCGGAGCCCAGCGGTGTCACGGCCAGGCCCGCGGGCAGGGGCGCGTCGACAGCGAACGTCGCGAGCGTCGCGCACCAGATCTCGGGGTGGACGACGGCGTGGTCGCGCCGGACGAGCGCGACGGCCGCGTCGAACTCCTCGGGCGGGACGCGCAGGTGCAGGTCCACGTCGCCCCTGGTCAGGGCACCGGGCACGCTCGACGCGCCGACCCACACGAGCTCGCCCGGGACGCACGCCGCGGCCAGCTTCGCGCGCTCGGCGTCGACGACCTCGACGGCCGCGTCGTGCAGGTCCTCCGCGGGGATCAGCACGGGGCGGATCAGCCGTCGAGCGCGTCGAGCCGCTCCGCGACGTCGGCCGGGAAGCCGCCCGTCGCGATCGGCCCCCAGCGCGTCGGCGTCACGCGGATCAGCGACTTGTCCTGCAGGCGCATCGCCGCGCGGTACTCGTCCCAGTCCGGGTGCTCGCCCGCGATGCAGCGGTAGTAGTCGACGAGCGCGTCCTCCGCCTCGGGCATGTGCAGCACCTCGGCGTCGCCGTCGACCTGCACCCACGCGCCGCCGAAGTCGTCGGAGAGGACGCACACGCTCACGTGCGCGTCCCGCTCGGCGTTGCGCGTCTTCGCGCGGCCCGGGTACGTCGAGATCACCAGCCGGCCCTGGTCGTCGACGCCGCCGCTGACCGGGGACACCTGCGGGCGCCCGTCGGTGCGCGTCGTGACGAGCAGGAAGTGGTGCCGGGGCCGGACGAACTCGAGGAGCTCGGACAGGTCGACGGTGCGGTTCGTGGCGACGGTGCGGGGCATGACCTCACGGTAGGCGCGGTGCGAGGTCCGCGACCTGTCGGAGCCCGTCGCGCAGGTCGTCGGCGAGCGCCTGCACGAGGTCGGCGGACTCCGGCGCGCACAGCACGGCGACGTCGAGCCGCCCGCTGATCGAGAGCGCGGCGACGCACGTCGTGACGTTCCCGACGAGCGGCACGAGCGGGACGGTGGCGACGAGCGGGACGCCGACGAGGCGGACGGGCCCCGGCGGCCCGGGCGCGTGCGTGACGACGGTGCTGATGACGCGCTGGCGGTGCAGGAACCGCGGCAGCAGACCGAGCCGCGCGACGAGCCTGGCGCCCAACGGTGCGAGCG
>NZ_JAAXOY010000823.1 GCF_012396155.1 Cellulomonas septica
CGCCGTGCGCGGGGCCGCGTCCGCGTCGGGACGACGCACCACGATCGGCCCGTCGAGCGGACGCCGTCGTGCCGGCGCGGGCCGGGTGACGCCGAGGACCGACGGCTCGGGATGCAGCGTCCGCGACCCGTCGAGCCCGACCTCGAGCACGACCGCGCGCGGTGGGACGTCGCCGTCGACGGGGACGGAGGCGGACGCCCCGCTGCCGATCTCGTGACGCCCCACGCCCAGCCGGTGCACGCGCCCGGCGCCGGGGCCGGACACGACCCGCACCTCGCAGGTGCCCAACGGCTCGTCCCAGGTGTCCCCCGGGTCCGCACCGACCCCGACGACCGAGCCGTGCCGCAGCGGGCACGTCTCGACCGGCTCGTCGGGGTCGAGCTCGCGACCCCGCCACCAGAGCGGGGGCGCGTCCTGGCCCCACGGCTGCACCTCGACGACACCGAGGTGGCCCGACCCCCGCGGCACGACACGCGCCTGCACCCCGGACGTGTGCTGGGCGACGGCGCGGGCGACGTCCCGCACGCGCGCGCCGGGCGCGCAGTCGAGCACGACGTCGACCGGCTCGGACGCCGCGTCGAGCGCCGCACTGAGGATCAGTCGCACTCCCATGCCCTTCTCGCCGCGGACGTCGCCGCAGACCGCGCCGCAGACACGTCCGGCCCGCCGCGAGGGGCGGGCCGGACGTGTCGTCGCTCAGATGCGGTCGCCCTCGCCGGTGGCCGCCGCGATGTTGTTGTGGTTGGTCCGCACGTCGCTCGCGGCGCCGTCGAGCGCCTCCTGCAGACGGTCGAGGTTGGCGCGGTAGTCCTGCCACAGCGAACGGAAGTCGTCGGCGTACTTGCCGGTCCACTCCGTGGCGTTCAGCCCCTGGTCGACGTGCGACTTGATGTCTGCGGCCTGCTGGGCGTTCTGCTGGAACGTCTTGAACAGCGCCTGGAGAGTGCTGAGCTCGGCACCAACTGCCACGGTGGTTCCTCCTCGGTACGAGCGCCGCCCGGTCGGGCGACGCGACATGCGGACATTACCGGCAAACCCCACCGCGCCGGGCAGGGCCGTTCGTGCTACGCCCCCGACCCCCGGGCCTCGGACGACTGCGGCGCGAGGTCCTCGACGACCGCGAGGGTCGCCGGGCTCATCGCGGGGACGCCGGCCGCGCGCAGGGTCGCGGCGAGGTCGCCCGCTGCCTGCCGGACCGCGTCGGGGCCGCCGACGAGCGACGCGGCACGCATCAGGTCACGCCACAGCAGCTCCTCCGTGGGGGCGAGGCGCAGCCCGGCCCAGGCGGCGGCCTGCGCGGCGCCCGGGTCGTCGTCGTGGTGGCACAGCACGACGAGCC
>NZ_JAAXOY010000824.1 GCF_012396155.1 Cellulomonas septica
CGCGCTCGCCCGTCGCGCCCCGACCCGCCCGCAGCCGGCGGTGCGCGCCGGACCACCACGACGGGACGGCGCGGGTGCTGCCGAGCAGCACGCCGCCGACCACGACGGCACCCCACGCGATCTCGACGAGCGGCGTCGGCTCGCGCAGCAGCAGCCAGGACGCCGCGATGCCGACGACCGGCACGAGCATCGAGAACGGCGCGACGGTGCTCGACGGGTGCCGGCCCATGAGCGCGGTCCACAGGCCCGACCCGAGCAGCGTGCCGATCAGCACGGTGTAGAGCAGACCGCCGATCGCGAGCAGCCCCTGCGTCGTGGCCAGGCCCTCGAACGACGCGGCGATCTGCTCCGGGCCCTCGACGACGAGCGAGGCGGCGAGCATCGGCACCGGCGGGACGACGGACATCCACAGGAGCAGCCGCAGGGGTTCGCCGGGGGCGGCGCGCATCGCGAGCCGGTTGCCGAGGTTGCCGACGGCCCAGCCGAGCCCGCCGCACAGCGTGAGCACGACGGGGAGGAGGGTCGCACCGCCGTCGAGACCGGCGCGGTGCAGCGCGATGCCGCCGAGGCCGACGACCGCGACCGCGACGCCCAGGCCCTGTCGTGCGCTGATCCGCTCGCGCAGCAGCGCGGCCGCGAGCATGACGGTGAACGGCGCGGACGACTGGAGCACGAGCGACGCGAGCCCGGTCGGCATGCCCGAGTCCATCGCCAGGTAGAGGAAGAGGAACTGCAGCACCCCGAACCCGAGGCCGTACAGCAGCACCCAGCGCCAGGGCGCGGCGGGGCGGCGGACCAGCAGCACCGTCGGGACCGCGATGAGCGCGAACCGGAGCGCGACGAGGAGGAACGGCGGGAACTGCTCGAGCTGGAGGTGGATGGCCGTGAAGTTCAGCCCCCACAGCACGGCGACGAGGACGGCGAGGGCGCGGTCGCGGGCGGGCATGTCACGCAGCATGACGCGCTCGTACACTTCAGCACCATCGAGTTGTCACGACGCGACGATGCAGCCGGACTGAACGGTCGGGCGTTAGGGTCGGCGTCGTGGACGCCCGCTCGCTCGAGATCCTCCGCGCCGTGCACGTCCAGGGTGGCGTGACCGCGGCCGCCGCGACGCTGCACCTGACACCGTCGGCGGTCTCGCAGCACGTCGCGGGCCTGCAGCGCGAGGTCGGCGTCCCGCTGACCGAACGCGTCGGCCGAGGACTGCGCCTCACCGCGGCGGGCGTCGCGCTCGCCGACGCCGCCGTCGACGTCGCCGTCGCGCTCGCACGTGCCCGCGGCGCCGTCGACGCCTACCTCGCGCGTCCGGCGGGCGTCGTGCGCGTGAGCGCGTTC
>NZ_JAAXOY010000825.1 GCF_012396155.1 Cellulomonas septica
GCCGCCGCGCCGCCCGCACCTCCGGCGCCGCTGTCCGCTGCTCCCGCCCCTCCCGTCGCGCCCGCGCCCCAGCCGCCCACGGCGGACTCCTCCGGCGCCGGCGAGGTGCAGCTGACCAAGGCCCGCCCGGTGAACCTCTCGAAGGGCCAGCGGGTCTCGCTCGTCAAGGACGGCGACGTCGCGCTGACGATGGTCCGCATGGGCCTGGGCTGGGACCCGGTCCGCAGGCGCGGGATGTTCGGCAGCCGCGAGGTCGAGATCGACCTCGACGCCTCCGCGATCCTGTTCGCCGGCAAGGACCCCGTCGACGTCGCGTTCTACAACAACCTGCGGACGCGCGACGGGTCCGTGCAGCACACGGGCGACAACCGCACGGGCGACGGCGAGGGCGACGACGAGACGATCCTCATCGACCTGACCCGCGTCCCGGTGCACGTCACGGACGTGATGCTCGTCGTCACCTCGTACGAGGGCCACACGTTCGAGCAGGTGCAGAACGCGTTCTGCCGGCTCGTCGACCACACCACGGGGGCCGAGCTGGCCCGGTACACGCTCGCCGGCGGCATGCCGTTCACCGCGATGCTCATGGCGCGCGTGTACCGCCAGGGCCCGACGTGGAAGATGCAGGCGGTCGGCGAGGGCATGCAGGCCCGCACGCCGATGGAGACGGTGCCGTCGCTCGCCCGGTACGTCGGGTGACCTCACCGCTGGTGCTCGGGCGCGGCCAGAACGCGCCCTGGCCCGACGCGGGCGTGCTCGTCGAGGTGGTCGGCACCGCGGCCGCCGAGTGCGACGTGTCGGTCCTCCTCGTCGACGAGCGGCAGCGGGCGGCGTCGTCCGACGACCTCGTCTTCTACAACCAGCCGTCGGCACCGGGCGCGACGCTGGAGGTGGGCTCACCCGCCCGCGTCCGGCTCGACCTGGCCGCGCTGCCCGCGCGCGTCCACGCCGTGCTGTGCCTCGTGAGCGTCGACCCGCACCGACCGGCGCTCGGCACCCTCCCGCCCCTCACCGCGGTGCTGCGCGACGGCGACGGGTCCGAACGGGCGCGGTTCCCGCTCGTGGACCTCACGAGCGAGCGCGCGGTCGTCACGGTCGAGGTGTACCGCCGCGGCGACGCGTGGAAGGTCCGGGCCGTCGGGCAGGGGTACGACGGGGGTCTCGACGGACGCGAGGGCCTCGGGGGACACGCGCAGACCACCGTTGATGGCGCGCGACGCGGTGGAGCGTGACACTCCGGCGCGCTCGGCGACCTGCTCGAGCGTCGGCGCCGGGGGACGGGCGGGC
>NZ_JAAXOY010000826.1 GCF_012396155.1 Cellulomonas septica
CCGCCCCGACCGCCCGCACGACGGGCACGTCGGACTGTGGCCGCCGGAGGGCCACGGTTCGGGGGGCGAGCCGCACGACCGGGCCACCGCGGTGAGCACGGCACGCGACGAGCGGCGGCGCGCCAAGGCGTCGATGTGGGGCAACACCTACGAGCCGCCGCCGGTGCTGACCCGGTCGCCCCGGGGCACGGAGGTGCCGGGGCTGGCGACGTCCGACGGCCACGACGTCGTCCCCGCGGTGCTGCCGCCCGCGGCGAGCGACCTCGACGAGATCCCGGCGCACGTCGTCGACCTCGCGGACCGGTTCCTGCGGCTGCCGCGGCACCTCGGGATCCACTCGGGCGGCATGGTGATGTGCGACCGGCCGGTGATCGAGGTGTGCCCGGTGGAGTGGGCGCGCATGCCGGGACGCACGGTCCTGCAGTGGGACAAGGAGGACTGCGCCGACGCGGGGCTCGTGAAGTTCGACCTGCTCGGGCTCGGGATGCTCACGGCGCTGCGGCTCGCGTTCACGGACGTCGAGAAGCACGAGGGGGAGAAGCTCGACCTGCACGCGCTGCCCGCGGAGGACTCGCGGGTGTACGACCTGCTGAGCGCCGCGGACACCGTCGGGGTGTTCCAGGTGGAGTCCCGCGCGCAGATGGGGACGCTGCCGCGCCTGCGGCCGCGCACGTTCTACGACATCGTCATCGAGGTCGCGCTCATCCGGCCCGGGCCGATCCAGGGCAACTCGGTGCACCCGTACATCGAGCGCGCGCACGGCCGGCAGGCCGTCACGTACCTGCACCCGCTGCTGGAGAAGTCGCTCGCCAAGACCAAGGGCGTGCCGCTGTTCCAGGAGCAGCTCATGCAGATGGCGATCGACGTCGCCGACTTCACGCCCGCGGAGGCCGACCAGCTGCGCCGCGCGATGGGCTCGAAGCGCTCGACGGAACGCATGGAGGCGCTCAAGGGACGGCTCATGTCGGGCATGGCGAAGCACGGCATCGGGCCGGACGTGGGGGAGCAGATCTACGAGAAGCTGCGCGCGTTCGCGGACTTCGGCTTCCCGGAGTCGCACGCGTACTCGTTCGCGTTCCTCGTGTACGCGAGCGCGTGGCTGAAGGTGTACCACCCGGCCGCGTTCTACGCGGGGCTCCTCGCGGCGCAGCCGATGGGCTTCTACTCGCCGCAGAGCCTCGCCGCCGACGCGCGCCGGCACGGCATCGAGGTGCTGCGGCCCGACGTGCAGGCGTCCGACGTGCAGGCGTGCGTCGAGCGCACCGGCCCGACGCCGCCGGACGGCGAGCCGCTGCTGGTCCCCGCCCCGAGCGGCACCGGTCCGGCCGTCGC
>NZ_JAAXOY010000827.1 GCF_012396155.1 Cellulomonas septica
CGCGACGGGACGGGCGAGGGCGCGGCGTCGTCGACGACCGGACCGCGGTGAGCCCCACCGCTCGCCGGGTCCTGGGCGGGCTCGGCGGTGCCGCGGCGATGATCGCCGCGATCACCGTGCTGAGCCGCGTGCTCGGGTTCGGCCGCTACCTCGTGCAGGCCAGCGCGTTCGGCGTCGGCGCGATCGGGAGCACCTACAACTCGGCCAACCTGCTGCCGAACGTGCTGTTCGAGGCCGCTGCGGGAGGCGCGCTCGCGGGCGCGCTCGTGCCGCTGCTCGCCCTGCCCGTCGCGAAGAACCTCCGCGAGGACGTCGACGCGGTCGCGTCGGCCGCGCTCGGGTGGACGCTCGCGGTGCTCGTGCCGCTCGGCGCGCTGCTCGCGGCGCTCGCCGGACCCATCGCCGCCGTCTGGCCCGATCTCGCCGACGCGCAGCGGGACCTGCTGCGGTACTTCGTCACGGTGTTCGCGGTGCAGGTGCCGCTCTACGGCGTGGCGGTGCTGCTGTACGCGGTGCTGCAGGCGCACAAGAGGTTCTTCTGGCCGGCGTTCGCCCCCGTGATGTCGTCGGTCGTCGTGATCGCGGTGTACGCGACCTACGGCCACCTCGCGGGTGGGGAGCTGGACGACCCCGCGGCCGCCGGGGACGCGGCCCTCACGGTGCTCGCGTGGGGCACGACGGCGGGCGTCGCGGTCATGGCCCTGCCGATGTTCTGGCCCGTGCACCGCCTCGGTGTCCGCCTGCGGCCCACGCTGCGGTTCCCGCCCGGGGTCGCGCGACCGTTCGCCGCGCTGGCGTTCGCCGGGGTGGGGTCGCTCGTCGCGCAGCAGCTCACGACGCTCGTCGTCATGCTCGTCGCGTCGTGGCGCGGCGGTGACGGCACGTTCTCGCTGTACGTGTGGTCCCAGCAGGTGTACCTGCTGCCGTACGCGGTGCTCGTCGTCCCGCTCGCGACCTCGACGTTCCCGCGCCTCGCGGCCCGCGCGAAGGACGGCCGCCTCGGCGAGTACGCGTCGATGGCGTCCGCCACGACACGGGCGGTCGTCGCCGCGGCCGGCGTCGGCGCGGCAGCGGTCGCAGCCGCGGCGCCCGCCGTGGCCGACGTGTTCGGGACCATCGGACGGGACCGGGACGGCATCGGGGCGATGGCGCCGACGATCACGCTGATGATGCCGGGGCTCGTCGGTTTCGCCGTGATGTTCCACGTGTCGCGCGCGCTGTACGCGCTCGAGCGCGGCCGGGCGGCCGTGACGGCCAACGTGATCGGCTGGGCGACCGCCGCCGTCGGGTCGGTCGCGCTCGCCGTGGT
>NZ_JAAXOY010000828.1 GCF_012396155.1 Cellulomonas septica
CCGCGCGGCCTCCCTCCGGAGGCCGCCGCGGGCCCCTCCGGCACCCGCCGGGACCGTGGTCGGACCGCAGCGTGAGACCGTGCGCCGGTCGGGCCGCGCGGCGGCAGGAGCGGACGTAGCGTGACGGCATGACACGTCGTCTCCGCATCGGAGTCCAGCTCCAGCCCCAGCACGCCGACTACCCTCAGATCCGCGACGCCGTGCGCCGCGCGGAGGACCTCGGCGTCGACGTCATCTTCAACTGGGACCACTTCTTCCCGCTGTCGGGCGACCCCGACGGCAAGCACTTCGAGTGCTGGACGATGCTCGGCGCGTGGGCCGAGCAGACGAGCCGCGTCGAGATCGGCGCGCTCGTGACCTGCAACTCGTACCGCAACCCCGAGCTCCTGGCCGACATGGCCCGCACGGTCGACCACATCAGCGGTGGGCGGCTGATCCTCGGCATCGGCGCGGGCTGGTTCGAGAAGGACTACGACCAGTTCGGCTACGAGTTCGGCACCGCGGGCTCGCGGATCGCCGACCTCGCGGGCGCCCTGCCCCGGATCAAGGCGCGCTGGGCGAAGTCCAACCCCGTGCCGACGCGGGAGATCCCGATCCTCATCGGCGGCGGTGGCGAGCGGAAGACGCTGCGCGTCGTCGCCGAGCACGCGGACGCGTGGCACTCGTTCGGCGACGTCGACACCCTCGTGCGCAAGAGCGCGATCCTCGACGAGCACGGCGAGGCGGTCGGCCGCGACACGAGTGCGCTCGTCGAGCGCAGCGTCGCCGTCAGCGCCCCGCCGAGCGAGGTGGCCGACGCGCTCGTCGACGCCGGCGTGACGCTCTTCACCGTCGGCACGTCGGGACCGGACTACGACCTGTCGCTCGCGGAGCAGTGGGTGGCCTGGCGCGACGCGCAGGGCTGACCACCTGACGCCCTCGAGCCGGGCGCGACGTGCGCCGGTCAGTGCCAGAGCCCCGACGCGTCCGGCACGGTCGGCCCGCACGTCCCGCCCGGCTCGATCGTCGCCTCGAAGTGCCACACCTCGTTCGCGAACACCTGGCACAGCCCGAACTCCGCGCCGTGCTCGAGCAGCCAGTACGCACCGTCGGTCGGCCCGACGTCGATCGCGGTGCCCGCGACGTGCGCCGAGCCGTCCACGGGTGCGACCCACCGGTGCGCCTCGTCCTCCGAGCCGTACCGCGCCAGCGCGTCGTCGACGAGCGACTGCTGCTGCTGCGCGGTGCGGTGCCCGGACGTGATCGTCAGGTCGACGCCGTCCTCGGCGGCGGCCGCGCGCGCGGCGTCGAACCGCCGCAGCAGCTCCGCGTCGAGGCCGTCGACG
>NZ_JAAXOY010000829.1 GCF_012396155.1 Cellulomonas septica
AGCCCGATGTCCCACCGGCCCACCGCCGCGCTCACCTTGGCCGCCGCGCTCGTGCTGCCGCTCGCGGCCGCGTGCGTCCCGAACGACGCCCCCGCCGACGACGCCACGGCCGCGGGCGCGATCACGGTCTCGTCGACCGCCGACGCGTGCGACGTGTCCACCACGGAGGCCGCGTCGGGGCCGCTGACGTTCACCGTCACGAACGACGGCGAGGACGTCACCGAGTTCTACCTGCTGGGCGAGGACGGGCTGCGCGTCGTGTCCGAGGTCGAGAACATCGGCCCCGGCCTCAGCCGCGACCTCGTCGTGCAGGCCCGCCCGGGCACCTACTGGACGGCGTGCAAGCCGGGCATGGTCGGCGACGGCATCCGCGCGAAGTTCACGGTGACGGACTCGGGCGCCGACACGGGTCCGACCGGTGACACCGCCGAGCAGCTCGCCGCGGCCGAGGCGTCGTACGTCGCGTACGTCAAGGACCAGGTCGGCGCGCTCGTCGCGGGCACGCAGGAGTTCGCCGACGCGTACGCCGCGGGCGACGACGCGACCGCCCGGGACCTGTACGCCGCGACGCGCGTGCACTGGGAGCGCGTCGAGCCCGTCGCCGAGTCGTTCGGCGACCTGGACCCCCTGCTCGACCTGCGCGAGGCCGACCTCGAGGACGGCGCGACGTGGACCGGCTGGCACCTCGTCGAGAAGGACCTGTGGCAGCCGACCCCCGAGGCGAACGGCGGCGTCGCCTACACGCCGCTCACGCCCGAGCAGCGGCAGGCCGCGGCCGACGACATCGTCGCGAACACCGCGAGGCTCCAGGAGCAGGTCACCGACCCGGCGTTCACGTTCGAGGCGTTCCAGATCGCGAACGGCGCGAAGGAACTGCTCGACGAGGTCGCGACCGGCAAGGTCACCGGCGAGGAGGAGATCTGGTCGCACACCGACCTGTGGGACTTCCAGGCCAACGTGGACGGCGCGCGCGTCGCCTACGAGGTGCTGTCGGACGTCGTGCAGGAGCGGGACGCCGACCTCGCGGACGCGCTCGACGAGCGGTTCACCGAGCTCCAGGACCTGCTGGCCGCGCAGGGCAGCGTCGAGTCGGGCTTCACGTCGTACGACCAGCTGACCGAGGACCAGGTCAAGGACCTCGCCGCCGCGGTCGACGCGCTGTCGGAGCCGCTCTCGCGCCTCACGACCACCGTGACGGGCGCCTGACGCCGCGATGACCGACGTCGACTCCCCCGCCACCCCGGACGACGCCCCGGCGCCGGCCACCGGGCTGTCCCGGCGCGCCCTGCTGGGCCTGGGCGGGGGTGTCGCGGCGGTCGCCGCGG
>NZ_JAAXOY010000083.1 GCF_012396155.1 Cellulomonas septica
CACGAGCACCGCCGCGGGGCGGGCGGCCGACACGTCGGGGAGCACCCGCGTGGGGTCGACGCGCCAGTCCAGCCCGCGGGCGCACAGGTCGAGGAGCTCGGCCCGGGCACCCGCGGGTGTCGTCGGGTCGGCCGTCATCCGCGCGCCCGGACGAGCTCCCCGAACGCGGCGAACGCCTTCTCGGCGGCGGGCACGAGGGCCGGCAGGTGCCGGGACCCGTCCGCGCGGACCGCCTCGACGTCCTCGGGCTCCATGTCCGCCGTCATGTCGGGCGTCCCCAGCCACAGGTCGAGCATCGACGCGGTGACCTCGGGGTGGAACTGCAGCCCGAGCGCGCTGCCGGCGCGGAACGCCTGCACGGGCGTGGCCGGCGTCGACGCGAGCAGCGTCGCGCCCGCCGGGAGGTCGACCGCGTCGGAGTGCCAGTGCAGCACGGTCGGCCGCTCGCCGAGCGCGCCCAGCACGAGGTCCTCGGCGACGACGTCGACCGGGGCGAACCCGATCTCGGTGCCGTGCCGCAGGTGCAGCCGTGACCCGAGCGCGAGCGCGAGGACCTGCATGCCGAGGCACACCCCGAGCACGGGCACGTCCGCGTCGACCGCGTCGGCGAGCAGGCGGCGCTCGGCCGCGAGGCCGGGGAACCGCTCGTCGTCGGCGTCCATCGGCCCGCCCATGACGACGACGCCCCCGAGCTGGTCGAGCGCGGGCAGCCGCGGCTCCGCGTCGTGCAGGACCGTGCGGATCTGCAGCGGCCCGTCGATCCCGGCCGCGATGAGGCCCGGCCCCTCGTGCGGGACGTGCGTGAGGACGAGGACGGGGCGCACGCCGGTCACCAGCCGTCGGGCAGCGGGCGGCCCTCCTCGTAGCCCGCCGCGGACTGGATGCCGACCGTGGCCCGGTCGAACAGCTCCTCGAGGCTCGTGGCGCCGACGTACGTCGCGGCGGAGCGGACGCCCGCGGTCACGTGGTCGAGCAGGTCCTCGACACCGGGACGGCGGGGGTCGAGGTACATGCGCGAGGACGAGATGCCCTCCTCGTAGAGCGCCTTGCGGGCCCGCTCGAACGCCGAGCCGCCCCGCGTGCGCGCGGCGACGGCACGCGCCGACGCCATGCCGAAGCTCTCCTTGTACAGGCGGCCCTCGCCGTCCTCGTGCAGGTCGCCGGGAGACTCGTGCGTCCCGGCGAACCAGGACCCGATCATCACCTGGGAGGCACCGGCGGCCAGCGCGAGCGCGACGTCGCGCGGGTGCCGCACGCCGCCGTCCGCCCACACGTGCCGGCCGAGGCGGCGGGCCTCGGCGGCGCACTCGAGCACCGCGGAGAACTGCGGGCGGCCGACCGCGGTCATCATGCGCGTCGTGCACATCGCGCCCGGCCCGACGCCGACCTTGACGATGTCCGCACCGGCCTCGACGAGGTCCCGCGTGCCCTGCGCCGTCACGACGTTGCCCGCGACGACCGGCACCTGCGGGTCGAGCGAGCGCACCGCGCCGAGCGCCTCGAGCATCTTGCGCTGGTGGCCGTGGGCCGTGTCGACGACGAGCACGTCGACGCCCGCCTCGAGCAGCTCGGCCGTCTTGGCCTTGACGTCGCCGTTGATGCCGACCGCGGCGGCGACGCGCAGGCGGCCCTCGGCGTCGGTCGCGGGGGTGTAGATCGACGAGCGCAGCGCGCCGACCTGGGTGAGCACGCCGACCAGGACGCCGTCGCGCACGACGGGGGAGAAGCGGCGGCGCGAGCCGTGCAGCTGCTCGAACGCGGCCTCGAGACCGCGCGTGCCGCCCTGCTCGACCACGGACAGGTCGACCGTCGTCGGGTGCGGGGACATGACGTCCTCGACCTGCGTGAACCGGTCGACGCCCTGGCAGTCGGCCTCGGTGAGGACACCGACCGGGCTGCCGTCCCGCACGACGACCGCGGCGCCGTGCGACCGCTTGCCGATGAGCGTGAGGGCGGTGTGCACGGTGTCGTGCGGCGAGACGACCACCGCGCTCTCGACGACGGTGTGCCGCGCCTTGACGGACGACACGACGTCCGCGACCACGTCGGTCGGGATGTCCTGCGGGATGACCGCGATGCCGCCGCGGCGGGCGACCGTCTCGGCCATGCGGCGGCCGGCGACGGCCGTCATGTTGGCGACGACGACGGGGATGGTGGTGCCGGTGCCGTCGACGGGCGTGAGGTCGACGTCGAAGCGGGAGGTGACCTCGGAACGCGACGGGACGAGGAAGACGTCGCCGTAGGTAAGGTCGGAGGCCGGAGTCTGGCCGGGCAGGAAGCGCATGGGAGTTCCCCTTTCCGATCGATGGTACCGGGTGGGGTGCGCGCGACCGGGGCGCGAGCCGGAAGGCGGCCCGGACCTGCGTCGTCGTCGCGCGGGTTCTTCACCGAGCCTCCACCGTACCGACCACGCCCCTGACCTGCCCGGACGGCGAGCAGGGGCCCGCGGGACCTAGAGTGTGCAGGCGAAGCCTTCGGCGTCCGCAGCGTGCGGCATCGTCGCCGCACCGGGAGGAGAGGCTGCCTCATGGCACTGCTGGAGTCGATCACGTCACCTGCTGACGTGCGCCGCCTGACCCGCACGCAGGTCGCGCGGCTCGCGGACGAGATCCGCACGTTCCTCGTCGCGTCGGTGTCCCGCACGGGCGGTCACCTGGGCCCGAACCTCGGGGTCGTCGAGCTCACGATCGCGCTGCACCGCGTCTTCGACTCGCCGCGCGACACCATGGTGTTCGACACGGGCCACCAGGCGTACGTGCACAAGCTGCTCACGGGCCGTACGGACTTCTCGCAGCTGCGCCGGCGCGGCGGGCTCTCGGGCTACCCGAGCCGCACCGAGTCGGAGCACGACGTCGTCGAGAACTCGCACGCGTCGACCGCGCTGTCGTGGGCGGACGGCATCGCGAAGGCCAACCAGCTGCAGGGCCGCGGGCAGCGGCACGTCGTCGCGGTCATCGGCGACGGCGCGCTCACCGGCGGCATGGCGTGGGAGGCGCTCAACAACATCGCGGCCGGTCAGGACCGGCGGCTCGTGGTCGTCGTCAACGACAACGGGCGGTCCTACGACCCGACGATCGGCGGCCTCGCGCGGCACCTCGACACGCTGCGCACCACGCAGGGCTACGAGAACGTCCTGTCGTGGGGCAAGCAGACCCTGCGCCGCTCGGGCCCGCCGGGACGGTTCGCGTACGACGCGCTGCACGGGCTCAAGAAGGGCATCAAGGACGTCGTCGCGCCGCAGGGCATGTTCGAGGACCTGGGCCTCAAGTACGTCGGGCCGGTCGACGGGCACGACGAGCAGGCCGTCGAGCACGCGCTGCGCCGCGCCAAGGCGTTCGGCGGGCCGGTGATCGTGCACGTCATCACCGAGAAGGGCCGCGGGTACACGCCCGCCGAGCAGGACGTCGCGGACCGCTTCCACGCGGTCGGCCAGATCCACCCCGAGACGGGCCTGCCGCTCGCGCCGTCGCGGTTCGGCTGGACCAGCGTGTTCGCCGACGAGATCGTGCGCATCGGCCGTCGCCGCAAGGACGTCGTCGCCATCACGGCCGCGATGCTTCAGCCGGTGGGCCTCGCGCCGTTCGCCGCCGAGTTCCCGGACCGCGTGTTCGACGTCGGCATCGCCGAGCAGCACGCCGCGACGTCGGCCGCCGGCATGGCGTTCGGCGGGCTGCACCCGGTCGTCGCGGTCTACGCGACGTTCCTCAACCGCGCGTTCGACCAGGTGCTCATGGACGTCGCGCTGCACAAGGCGGGCGTGACGTTCGTGCTCGACCGCGCCGGGCTGACCGGCGACGACGGCGCGAGCCACAACGGCATGTGGGACATGGCGATGCTCGGCATCGTGCCCGGCCTGCGGCTCGCGGCGCCCCGTGACGAACCCACGCTGCGCGACGCGCTGCGCACCGCGGTCGATGTCGACGACGCGCCGACGGTGGTCCGGTACCCCAAGGGTGCGATGGGCGACCCGCTGCCGGCGGTCGACGAGGTCGACGGCATCGACGTGCTCGCGCGGCACGACGGCGCCGACACGGACGCGCCGTCGGTGCTCGTCGTCGGCGTCGGCGCGATGGCGGTGACGGCCCTCGCGACCGGCGAGGTGCTCGCCGCGCACGGGCTGCGCGTGACCGTCGTCGACCCGCGCTGGGTGCTCCCGGTCCCGACCGCGCTCACCAAGCTCGCGGGCGCGCACGACCACGTCGTGACGATCGAGGACGGGGTCGTGGACGGCGGCATCGGCGCGCTGCTCGGGCAGCGGTGCACGGACGTCGGCGTGCACACGCCCGTCCAGGCCGTCGGCGTGCCGCGCCGGTTCCTCGACCACGCGTCGCGCGACCAGCTGGTCGGCGAGCTGCGTCTGGGCCCGAACGACGTGGCCCGCGACGTGCTCACCGCGCTCGGGCGCCTGCCCGACGCGGCGCAGTAGCGCAGGTCACAACCCGCGGTCGCAGCGGCCGGGGCGAAGGTCCCAAGACATCCCATCACTTGCTCCGTAGGTTCGAGGTATCGACCCGCACGGAGGAGCGAAGATGTCCACCACCGCAGTCCCCGCCACCGCCCACGACGAGGCCACCACCCCGGCCGCGTGGACCGGCTTCGTCCTCGGCCCCTGGGCCGACCACGTCGACGTGCGGGACTTCATCCAGCGCAACTACACGCCCTACGAGGGTGACAGCGCGTTCCTCGCGGGTCCGACCGCCCGCACGACGCGCATCTGGGACCGCCTGAGCGCGATGTTCCCGGCCGAGCGCGAGAAGGGCGTCTACGACGTCGACGCGAGGACGCCGTCGACGATCACGTCGCACGCCCCCGGCTACATCGCGCAGGACGACGAGATCATCGTCGGCCTCCAGACGGACGCCCCGCTCAAGCGCGCGATCATGCCCAACGGCGGGTACCGCATGGTCGAGAAGTCGCTCGAGACCTACGGCTACGAGCCCGACCCGGTCGTCTCCGAGATCTTCAGCAAGTACCGCAAGACGCACAACGACGGCGTCTTCGACGTGTACCCGCCGGCCGTGCGTGCCGCGCGCTCGTCCCACATCATCACGGGCCTGCCCGACGCCTACGGCCGCGGCCGGATCATCGGCGACTACCGCCGCGTCGCGCTGTACGGCGTCGACGCGCTGATCGCCGCGAAGAAGCTCGAGCGTGCCGAGCTCGACATGGAGCGCTCGGTCGAGGACGTCATCCGCGACCGCGAGGAGAACGCGGAGCAGATCCGCGCGCTCGGCGAGCTCAAGCAGATGGCCGCGTCCTACGGCTACGACATCTCCGGCCCCGCGACGACCGGCCGCGAGGCCGTGCAGTGGCTGTACTTCGGCTACCTGGCCGCGGTGAAGGAGCAGAACGGCGCCGCGATGTCCCTCGGCCGGACGTCGACGTTCCTCGACGTCTACCTCGAGCGCGACCTCGCCGCGGGGACGATCACCGAGGAGCAGGCGCAGGAGATCATCGACGACTTCGTCATCAAGCTGCGGATCGTGCGCTTCCTTCGCACGCCGGAGTACGACGCGCTGTTCTCGGGCGACCCGACGTGGGTGACCGAGTCGATCGGCGGCATGGGCGAGGACGGCCGCACGCTCGTCACGAAGACGTCGTTCCGCTACCTGCAGACGCTCTACAACCTGGGCCCGGCGCCCGAGCCGAACATGACCGTGTTCTGGAGCGACCAGCTCCCCGCGGGGTTCAAGGAGTACTGCGCGCAGGTGTCGATCGACACGAGCGCCGTGCAGTACGAGTCGGACGACCTCATCCGCGGCGACTGGGGCGACGACGCGGCCATCGCGTGCTGCGTGTCCCCGATGCGCGTCGGCAAGCAGATGCAGTTCTTCGGCGCGCGCGTGAACCTCGCGAAGGCGCTGCTGTACGCGATCAACGGCGGCCGCGACGAGGTCACCGGCAAGCAGGTCGCGCCGGTCACCGCGCCCGTCGAGGGCGACCTCCTCGACTACGACGACGTCATGGCGAAGTTCGACACGACGATGGACTGGCTGGCCCAGACGTACGTCGACGCGCTCAACTGCGTGCACTACATGCACGACAAGTACGCGTACGAGCGCATCGAGATGGCGCTGCACGACCGCGAGATCCTGCGGACGCTCGCGTGCGGCATCGCCGGCCTGTCGGTCGTCGCCGACTCGCTGGCCGCGATCAAGTACGCCAAGGTCACCGCGCTGCGCACGACGGACGGGCTCGTCACCGAGTACGCGATCGACGGCGACTTCCCGACCTACGGGAACGACGACGACCGCGCCGACGACATCGCCGTGTGGATCGTCAACACGTTCATGGAGAAGATCCGCCGGTACCCGACGTACCGCAAGGCGCTGCACACGCAGTCGGTCCTGACGATCACGTCGAACGTCGTGTACGGCAAGGCCACGGGCTCGACCCCCGACGGCCGTCGCGCCGGCGAGCCGTTCGCGCCGGGCGCCAACCCGATGAACGGCCGCGACTCGCACGGCATGCTCGCCTCGGCGCTGTCCGTCGCGAAGCTGCCGTACTCGCAGTCGCAGGACGGCATCTCGCTCACGTCGTCGGTCGTGCCCTCGGGCCTCGGCCGCACGCGTGAGGAGCAGGTGACGAACCTGGTCGGTCTGCTCGACGCGTACACGCTGTCGAACGGCTACCACATGAACGTCAACGTCCTGAACCGCGAGACGCTGCTCGACGCGATGGAGCACCCGGAGAACTACCCGCAGCTCACCATCCGCGTCTCGGGCTACGCCGTGAACTTCGTGCGGCTCACCCGCGAGCAGCAGCTCGACGTCCTGTCCCGGACGTTCCACGGCGCGGTCTGACGCGCCGACCGGCACGCAGCACCGCCCGCACCCGTAGCAGTCCCGGCACCGACAGGAGCACGACGATGACGACCCAGACCGAGCAGCGGAGCACCGGCGCCCCTGTGGTGGCGCTCGGCACGCCGCTGGTCGGCGGGTCGCACGAGCGGGCCCACGGTGCCGGGACCGCCGGTCTCACCGAGGTCGAGGCAGAGCGGTCCGCCCGCCTCGCCGCGGTGCGGGCCGGCGACCTCGGGTCCGTGCACTCGTGGGAGCTCGTCACGGCGGTCGACGGCCCCGGCACGCGCCTCACGGTGTTCCTGGCCGGGTGCCCGCTGCGGTGCCTCTACTGCCACAACCCCGACACCATGGAGATGCGTCGGGGGACCGACGTCGCGGCCGACGACCTGCTCGCGCGCGTGGCGCGCTACCGCGGCGTCATGAAGGCGACCGGCGGCGGGCTCACGATCTCCGGCGGCGAGCCGCTCATGCAGCCCGCGTACGTGCGGCGGCTGCTGCGCGGTGCCAAGGCGATGGACGTGCACACCGCGATCGACACGTCGGGCTTCCTGGGCGCGCAGCTCTCCGACGCGATGCTCGACGACGTCGACCTCGTCCTGCTCGACGTGAAGTCGGGCATCCCGGAGACCTACAAGAAGGTGACCGGCCAGGACCTCGCGCCCACCCTGGCGTTCGGGCGGCGGCTCGCCGAGCGCGGCACGCGCACGTGGATCCGGTTCGTCCTCGTCCCCGGCCTGACGGATGCGGTCGAGAACGTCGACGCCGTCGCCGACTACGTCGCGTCGCTGGGGGAGTGCGTCGAGCGCGTCGAGGTGCTGCCCTTCCACCAGATGGGCCGCGACAAGTGGGACGAGCTCGGCATGCGGTACGAGCTCGGCGACACCGAGCCCCCGTCGCCCGAGCTCGTCGAGCGCGTCCGCGGCCAGTTCCGCGCCCGGGGCCTCACGACCTTCTGAGCCGGGCGTCCCGCACGCGGCTCTGGCACGCTGGCAGGACGACTCCCGAGCCGTGAGGAGACCCCCGTGCGCAGCGCGATGTTCGGCACCAGCCTCGAAGCCGCGACCACCGACCGGTTCGCGCTGCAGAACGACAAGATGCTGCGGGTGCACCTCGACGGCGAGGTGCTCGCCCGGCAGGGCTCGATGGTCGCCTACCAGGGTGAGATGTCGTTCGCGCACCAAGGCTCCGGCGGGGTGCAGAAGTTCCTCAAGAAGGCGTTCACCGGCGAGGGCGTGCCGCTCATGAAGGTCACCGGTCGCGGCGACCTGTTCCTCGCCGACGACGCGTCCGAGGTGCACGTCGTCACGCTCGAGGGCGACTCGATCACCGTGAGCGGGCGCAACGTGCTCGCGTTCGACACGTCGCTGCAGTGGGACATCCGCCGCGTCGAGGGCGCGTCCATGATGGCCGGGGGCCTGTTCAACACCGTCTTCACCGGCGTCGGCCAGCTCGCGATCACGTCGTTCGGCCCGCCCGTCATCCTCGACGTCGACCAGCCCACCTACGCCGACGCGCAGTCCGCGATCGCCTGGTCGTCGACGCTGCAGACCGCCGCCAAGTCGTCCATGAGCGCCGGCGCGCTCGTCGGGCGCGGGTCCGGCGAGGCGATGCAGATCGCGTTCTCGGGCCAGGGTTTCGTCATCGTGCAGGCGAGCGAGGGTCCGCGGATCGTCCAGCAGAACGGCTGAGGCCGGCGGCTCAGGGTGCGGCGCGCTCCTCGTCCGGCAGCGGTGCGCCGGCGAGGCGCGCGAGCAGGCGGGCGAGCAGGGCCCGCTCGTCCGGGTCGAGCGGGGCGAGGACGTCGTCCTGGGCCGCGAGGACGACGGCGTGCAGCTCGGCGAGCCGACGGTGGCCCGCGGGTGTGAGCGCGACGGAGTTCCG
>NZ_JAAXOY010000830.1 GCF_012396155.1 Cellulomonas septica
GCCGGCGCGGGAGCCAGGGCCGGAGTCCGGGCCGGTGCCGGACCCGGCGCGCACGCGGGGTCGGCCGGGCGAGCGCCACGGTGACCCGCCGGGGACGTCTCCGAGCGTCTCCAGCAGGAGCCCGAGCAGGCTCGGGCCGTTGCCGAGCAGGTGGTGGCTCGTCCACACGAGCGCGGAACGCTCGGGGTCGCCGACGTCGACGACGGTCAGCCGCCACGGTGGCGCGCCGGTCGGGAAGGGACGCGCGAGGTCGTCGAGCGCGACATCGACGGGGTCGCCACCGAGGGTGAGCCGGGCGGTGACGTGGTCGGACACGTCGGTCGGGACGGGCTCCCAGACGGGCGGCCGCGCGGTGCGGTGCCGGACGCGCGCGGACAGCCGCGGCTCGGTCGCGACCGCGCCCCGCATGCGTCGGCACACCTCGTCGACGTCCGGCGCCGGGCCGGCGAGCGTGAGCAGGACCGTGATGTGCCGCGGGTTCGGCCCGACGTCGGTCGCGAGCTCCGCCCGGTCGTACACGGTCAGACGTTCCACGTCGGCAGTCTTCGCCGTGCGTCCGACCTGCGGCAGAGCCGAACGTCCCGCATGGGGCACGCGCGGTCAGGCGGTGGTGGGCGGCTCGGTCGCGACGTCGTAGAAGCGGGTGTCGACGGCCGCCGCGCGCGCGACGTCGCCGGTCCGGACGGCGTCCCGCAGCTCGCGGAGCGCGGCCGCGTCGAAGGCGTCGAGCACGGACGGCTCGTGCGTCGCGTACCAGTTCACGCGGGGCGCGAGCCGGTCGAGCACCTCGGTCAGCACCGTGTCGTGCGCGCCCCGGAGCGTCGCCACGACCACGCGCGTCGCTGCGTCGATCCGCGTGCCCGGCGAGTCGTCGTCGGTCAGGACGGCGATCTCGGCGTCCAGCACGTCGACGAGCGCCTGCGGCGAGCGCTCGATGCACAGGCGCTGCGCGTAGCCGCGCAGGACCCCGGCGGCGCGCATGGCGTCGACGAACTCCCGGCGGTCGAGCGTCGCGATGCGTGCCGGCTGGTGGTAGCGCTGAGTCACGATGCCGATCTCCGCGAGCATCGCGAGCGCGTCGCGGACGGGGGTGCGGGACACGCCGAGCCAGCGCATGAGGTCCGACTCGCGGAGCAGCTCGCCGGGCACGAGAGTGCCGTCGAGGACCGCCTCGCGGATCGCGTCGAGAACGCGGTCGCGGATGAGCCGCGTGCCGGTCCGGCGCGCGGCAGGGGTCGTGGCCTCGCGCACCGCCGTCGGCACGACCGCCGCGGCGTCGCGCCAGGCGGCGACGGTGGCCGGTGCTTCTCCGGCGACCGCCGCG
>NZ_JAAXOY010000831.1 GCF_012396155.1 Cellulomonas septica
ACCGCTCCGTCCCGGGGGCACTGTGGGCGGTCGCGTCCCACCGGTCGCGACACCCGGGACGGAGCGGTGCCCGCTCGTCGCTCCCGACGCCGAGCACAACATCACGCGCGCACGAGACCGGTCAGACGCGCGTGATGTTGTGCTCGCGCCTTCCGCCGGCGCGGCACCCGTTGATATCGTCGTTGATATCAACGGAAGGATCGTCGTGGCGCAGATCGTGGTGCGGAACCTGTCCGACGAGGTCAAGGAGGCCCTGCGTCGGCGCGCGGTGCAGCACGACCGCTCGCTGGAGGCGGAGGTCCGGGCGATTCTCTCGGACGCGGTGACGACCGTGGACCCGGTGCTGGCATGGCTCGACGACAGCGCCGCGCTGCGCGAGTCGGTCGGGGGTGTCGACCTCCCCGAGGCGGCGCGGTCGGCGGCTCGCCCGGTCGACCTGTGATCGTCGTCGACACGAACGTCTGGTCGGAGACCCTGCGACCCGCACCGGACCCCCGCGTGCTCGCGTGGTTGCGTGCGAACGCCGCCGAGCTCCACCTGCCGGCGCTCGTGGTCCACGAGCCGCGCTACGGGCTGGCGATCCTCCCCGACGGCAGGCGTCGCGCGGACCTCACCGAGCGCGTCGAGGCCATGCTGAGCCGACTGGCGGGACGGGTCCTGCCCTACGACGCGGACGTCGCCGCGACGCATGCGCACCTGCGCGCGGACGCACGGGCCCGCGGCCGGGAGCCCTCGGCCCAGGACGGTCAGATCGCCGCGCACGCCGTCCACGCCTCCGCCCCGCTCGCGACCCGGAACGTCGGCGACTTCGAGAACCTCGGCATCGACGTCCTGAATCCCTGGGACTGAGCGCGGCGCGGCGCCCTACGCTCGGCGCGGTCGCGGGCGGTCCGCGGGGGCGAGACAGGACGGTCATGCACGACACCGACCAGGAGGACCACGAGCCGACGGCCGACGTCGGTCTGCTGCGCGCTCTCGCGGCCGACCCCGACGTGGAGGTGCGTCGACAGCTCGCGTCCGACCTGTGCGAGCACGCCGGGTGGGACCGCCCCGCCGACGAGCTCGTCCGGATCGCCGTCGCGCTGACGTCCGACCCGGACCCGCGCGTACGGGACTGGGCGTGCCTGGCGCTCGGCACCCAGTGGCGGGAGGACGTCGACTCGGTCGAGGTCCGCGACGCGCTCGCGGCGCGGCTCGACGACCCGGACGACGAGGCCCGCTGCGAGGCGTTGTTGGGGCTCGCGCACCGGTCGGACCCGCGGGCGCTGCCGCACGTCCGCGCGGCCCTGTCCCGACCCGACGGGTCCGTCCGGCA
>NZ_JAAXOY010000832.1 GCF_012396155.1 Cellulomonas septica
CGAGGCCGCCGTCGCGAAGGCGGCGCGCGACAAGGCGGCCCGTCGGGGGGCGGCCGGGTCGACGCCGGTCCTCCCGTCGCGCACGCCCGTGGGCGAGGTCAAGCAGTACGCGGCGTCGCTCGTCGGGGCGGACCAGTTCGGCTGCCTCGAGGCGCTCTGGCAGCGCGAGTCCGGGTGGAACCCGGCCGCGAAGAACCGCTCGTCGGGCGCTTTCGGGATCCCGCAGGCGCTGCCCGCCACCAAGATGGCGTCGGCCGGCGCGGACTGGCAGACGAACCCGATGACGCAGGTCCGGTGGGGCGTCTCCTACATCCACGGGCGCTACGGCTCGCCGTGCGGGGCGTGGGCGCACTCGGAGTCGCACGGCTGGTACTGACCACGGCCGGTAGAGCGTCAGCCGAGCGTGAGCGTGCGGGCGAGCGGCACACCCGGGCGGTAGGCGAGGTGCGCGACCGACGGCGCGTCGACGACGCACAGGTCGGCACGCGCCCCGACGCGCAGGTGGCCCACGTCGTCGCGACGCAACGCGCGGGCACCCCCGAGCGTCGCCGCACGGACGGCCTGCTCGACGGTCATCCGCAGGTGCGCGACACCGAGCGCGACCATGAGCGGCATCGACGTCGAGAAGCACGTGCCGGGGTTGCAGTCGGTCGCGAGCGCGACCTCGACGCCCGCGTCGAGCAGGCGGCGGGCGTCCGGGTAGGGCGAGCGGGTCGACAGCTCGACCCCCGGCAGCAGCGTGACGACTGGCCCGCCGTGCCGTGCGGCGTCGGCGAGCGCGGTGACGTCGGCGTCGTCGAGGTGCGTGGCGTGGTCGAGGCTCGCGGCGCCCACCTCGACGGCCAGTCGCGCACCCGGTCCGGGACGCAGCTGGTTGCCGTGCACCCGCAGCCCGAGACCGGCGCCCGCGGCTGCGGTGAGGACGGCGTGCGCCTCGTCGCGGTCGAACGCGAGCGGGGTGCCGGGTTCGCAGAAGACGTCGGCCCACCGGGCGTGCGGCGCGCACGCGGTGAGCATCGGGCCCGTCACGAGCGCGAGGTACTCGCCTCGGTCGACGCCGGGCGGCACGACGTGGGCGCCGAGGAACGTCGTCTCCGGCGTGACCTCGCGGGCGAGCCGGAGCAGGCGCTCCTCGTGCGCGACGTCGAGGCCGTAGCCGCTCTTGACCTCGAGCGTCGTGGTGCCCTGCGCGCGCGCCTCCGCGACGAGCGCGACGAGGCGGGTGCGCAGCTCGTCGTCGGTGGCGGCGCGGGTCGCGGCGACGGTCCGGGCGATCCCGCCGCCGGTGTACCGGGCGCCGGCCATGCGGTGCGCG
>NZ_JAAXOY010000833.1 GCF_012396155.1 Cellulomonas septica
TCCGATCTGGCGGTGGGCGCCGCCACCGCCAGCGCGACGGCGGTCGTGACGACGGCGAGCGCGGCGTGCGCGCGCCGGCGTCGTGCGGGTGTCCCGGGCAGCGCGGTGGGCTCCGGACTAGGCATGGGTTCTTCCCCCTGACGTGGCGCCGTGGAGGTCCCCGGTGTCCTCCGGGTCCCCGGCGCACCCCGAATGCTGCGCGTGTCACCGCGTCGTGCACAACCGTCACGAAGAAAGTTCACCTTGTCGTGGTTTCGACCGGGCGAGAAGTGGGCGAAATCGGGACAAAGCGTCTGGACCGGCTCCGGTGACGGTGGGACGCTGGCCGGTGCAGGAACTCGACGAGGGGGACGACGACCATGACCGGCTACTCGCTGCACATCGGCCTCAACCGGGTCGACCCCGACGCCTACGGCGGCTGGGACGGCAAGCTCAACGGCTGCGTGAACGACGCGAACGCGATGCTGCGGCTCGCGACGGCGACCGGCTTCCAGCCGGTGCAGCTGCTCGACGCGGCGGCCACGTCGCAGGCGGTGATCACGCAGATCGGCGCGTACGCGCGGACCGCGGTCGCAGGCGACATCGTGCTGTTCACGTACTCCGGCCACGGCGGCCAGGTCGAGGACATCGACGGCGACGAGCCCGACCAGCAGGACGAGACGTGGGTCCTGTTCGACCGCCAGGTCCTCGATGACGAGCTGCGGCGCATGTACGCGCAGTTCGCGGCGGGCGTCCGGATCCTCGTGATCAGCGACAGCTGCCACAGCGGCTCGGTGATCCGCGACGTCGAACGGGACGCGGTGCTGCAGCAGGAGCGTGAGCACGACCTGGGCCTGGAGACCGGGGCGCGCGGCGGCCCGCCCGCGGTGCTGCCGCCCTCGGCGGTGGCGCGCGTCATGCCGCGCGGGGTCGCCGAGAAGGACGACAAGGCGCGACGCGCGACCTACGAGTTCGTGCAGTCGCTCGCCGGTGCGACGACCGACGAGGACGTCGCGGCGTCGGTGCTGCTCATCTCGGGCTGCCAGGACGACCAGTACTCGTACGACGGTCCGGTCAACGGCGAGTTCACCGGCACGCTGCTGCGCGTGTGGGACGAGGGCGCGTTCACGGGCAGCTACGTGGACCTGCACCGCAAGGTCCTCGACCAGATGCCGTCGCGTCAGCAGCCGAACTTCTTCCCGATGGGCACGCCCGACGAGGCCTTCCTCGCGCAGCAGCCGTTCGCGATCGCCCCGCCCGCGGGCGCCACGACGGCGTCCTGACGGCACGGAGGCGGACCACCACCGCCGGACGACGAGATCGGAAGAGCGT
>NZ_JAAXOY010000834.1 GCF_012396155.1 Cellulomonas septica
TCTTCCGATCTGTCATGGACGCGCTCGGCGCCGCGGGCACCGCGTACCGCGAGCGCGTGTACGCCGGGTTCGGCGGTGCGCACCGGACCGTCGGCGCGGCCGACGTGCGGGCGTTCCTCGACGTCGCGCAGCGGTACGTCGACGCGGGCCTGCGCGCGAACCGTCGCGCCGACGGGCTGTTCCACTCCTACAACCTGCTCGACCTGCGCGGCGGCGTCGCCCGCGTCGGGCACCTGCAGGAGATGCTCGAGGGCCAGGTCGCGGTCCTGTCGTCGGGGCTGCTGACCCCCGCCGAGGCGCTCGACCTCGTGCACGCGCTGCGCCGCAGCGCCCTGTACCGCGCGGACCAGCACTCCTACCAGCTCTACCCCGACCGCGAGCTGCCGACGTTCCTCGCGCGCAACACGATCACCGCGTCCCAGGCCGCGAGCGCGCCGCTGCTCGACGCGCTGGTCGCCGCGGGCGACACGACGCTCGTGCTGCGCGACGTCCACGGCACGCACCGGTTCGCACCCGGCCTGCACAACGCGCGCGACGTCGTCGCGGCCCTCGACGCGCTGGCCGCGGGCGCGCCCGGCGTCAGCGCGCAGCAGGTGGCCGACGGCCGGGACGCGGTCCTCGACGTGTTCGAGCAGGTGTTCCGGCACGCCGAGTTCACGGGCCGGTCCGGCTCGTTCTTCGCGTACGAGGGCCTCGGCAGCATCTACTGGCACATGGTCTCCAAGCTGCTGCTCGCGGTGCAGGAGAACCACGCGCGGGCGGTCGCCGAGGGCCTCGACGCGGCGGTCGTGCACGGCCTGGCCGACGCGTACGAGGACGTCCGGCTCGGCCTCGGCTACTGCAAGTCGCCCGAGGTCTACGGCGCCTTCCCCGTCGACCCGTACTCCCACACGCCCGCCGGCCACGGCGCGCGCCAGCCGGGCATGACCGGGCAGGTCAAGGAGGAGGTCCTCACGCGGCTCGGTGAGCTGGGCCTGCGGGTCGAGGACGGCCGGGTCGTCGTGCGGCCCGTGCTGCTGCGGGCCGACGAGTGGACGACCGCGCCGACGACGTTGCGCTTCCACGACGTCGCGCAGGCCGAGCAGACCCTCACGCTCGACGCCGGGTCGCTCGCGTTCACGTTCTGCCAGGTGCCGGTCGTCTACCGGCGTGGGTCGGTGCTGCGGGTCGAGGCGACGCTCGCCGACGGCTCACGCGTCGCCGGCGCCGACGGCGTGCTCGACGCCGACGTGAGCGGCCGGGTCTTCGCCCGGTCCGGCGACGTCGTGCGCGTCGACGTGGAGGTCCCGACCGCCTGACCGCC
>NZ_JAAXOY010000835.1 GCF_012396155.1 Cellulomonas septica
GCCCCGGCGACGCGCGTCGTCGGACGCCGGCCGGACGCAGAGCGCGCTCGCGCGCCGCCTGCTCGGCCTCGTCGCGGTGCTCGTCGCGCTCGTCTGGGTGTTCCCCGTCTACTGGATGATCAACAGCGCGTTCCTGCCGCTCAACAAGCTGCAGGCGCCGGACCCGACGTTCCTGCCGCTCGGCGGCACGTGGTCGAACTTCCGCCGGGTCGTGAACGACGACTCGTTCTGGGCGTCGATGCGCGTGTCCCTGTCCGTCGTCGTGATCGTGCTGGTCGCCGCGCTGCTGTTCGCGTTCCTCGCGGCGCTCGCCGTGAGCCGGTTCCGGTTCAAGGGCCGCAAGTCGTTCATCCTCACGATCCTCGTCGTGCAGATGATCCCCGCCGAGGGCCTGTTCATCTCGCAGTACCAGCTGCTCGACGGCTGGGACCTGGTGAACCGCGTCGGCGGCCTCGCGCTCGTCTACACGGCGGCGATCCTGCCGTTCACGATCTGGATGCTGCGCGGCTTCGTCGCGGGCGTGCCGATCGAGCTCGAGGAGGCCGCGATGGTCGACGGGCTCTCCCGCACCGCCGCGTTCTTCCGCATCACGTTCCCGCTGCTGGCCCCCGGCCTGGTCGCCTCCGGCGTCTACGGGTTCCTGCAGGCGTGGAACGAGTACACCCTGGCCCTCGTCGTCATGACCGACCCGGCCCAGCGCACCCTGCCGCTGTGGCTCCAGGGTCTCGTCGAGGCGAACCGGGCGACCGACTGGGGTGTGGTCATGGCCGGTGCGGCGATCATCGCCGTCCCCGTGATCGTGTTCTTCCTGTTCGTGCAGGGGAAGATGACGTCCGGCCTGGTGGCGGGCGCGGTGAAGGGCTGACGTGGACGTGCGGGTGAGGTCCGGCGGCTGGTCCGTCGGGCTGGACATCGGGGGCAGCAAGGTCCTGGGAGTGGTGCTCGACCCGTCGGGCGCGGTCCGGCACCAGGTGAAGGCGGGGACCGTGCGCGGCCTCGACGGCGTGGTCGCGGGTGCGGTCGCGGCGGTCGAGGAGCTCGCAGGCCTGGCGGGCGTGGCGGTGGGCGACCTCGTCGGCGTCGGGCTCGGCCTGCCGGGCGTCGTCGACGTGGTCGCGGGCACCGTCGAGCACGCGGTCAACCTGGGCATCGACGAGCGCGTCGCCCTCGCGGCGCTGGTCGCCGACCGCCTGGGGCCCGTCCCCGTGCGGCTGGAGAACGACCTCAACGCCGCCGTCGTGGGCGCGGCGCGGTTCGTCGAGCCGCACGCCGACGGTGCGCAGCACGACCTCGCGTTCCT
>NZ_JAAXOY010000836.1 GCF_012396155.1 Cellulomonas septica
GTCGTCGACGACCACGACGGGCAGGTCCGGGCGCGCGCGGCGCAGCGCCTGCACGAGCGTCACCAGGCGGGCGTCCGGCTCGTAGGCCGGGACCAGGACGACCACGGCTCAGCCGTCCGTTCCGGTCGCGGTCGTCGCCGCGGCCAGGCCGCCGACGTACAGGACGTCGGACGTCCCGCGCTCGCGGCCCTTGCCGAGCGGGTCGTTCACGAGCTCGCCGCCGAACACCATCGTCGACGAGCCGCCGCCGTCCAGGTTGTACGCGGTCGTCGCGCCGAGGTCCTGCATGATCTGCGCGAGCCCGGTCAGCGTGACGCCCGCGGAGTAGCCGGGGCTCCGCCCGTCGACGACCACGAAGACGAGGTGGTCGTCGTCCACGACGCCGACCGCGGTGCGCGGCTGGTCGCCCTGGATCGAGTGGTTGCCGACGTTCGTGTCGACCTCGACGTCCTCGATCCCGTCGACGACCTGACCGTCCTCGAGGATCGCGGGCCCGAAGGACAGGGTGTTCCACACGCCCGCCGCGACGAGCGCGTCGGCCGTCGTCGTGGTCTCGTCGTAGACCTCGACGTGCCCGTCCCGGTAGAACGCCAGCCCCTCGCGGGCCCCCTCGTCCCGGTAGACGACACCGTTGCGGATCACGATGCCCGTGTCGCGGAAGCCGTAGTAGTCGCCGTTGATCGCGAGGACGGCGTCGTTGTCGGCGGCGATGTCGGACGTCGTCTCCGTGATGTTGGTGCCGAACTGGTTCTGCGCGAACGCCGAGCGCAGGACCGTCGCGTCGGACAGCACGACGTCGGCCACGTAGTAGGTCACGGTGTCGTCGCCCGAGCCGGTCGTGACCGTGGAGACGGTGATGTCGGCGTCGTCGGACGTGTAGGTGGTGTCCGTCAGGACCCCCGACGACGCGTCGGCCGTCGTGCCGGAGGTCGTGCCGTCCGCGGCCTGCGCGGCCTCGTAGGCGTCGACGTCCCCGATCGCGACGTGCTCGACGACGTACCGGTCGAGGGCCCAGGCGGTCGTCCCGCCGAGCACGAGCACGACGGCGACGCCGGAGGCGAGGACGGCGCGCCGGACGGGCCTGGACCGGCGGCGCGAGGACGAGGGGGCTGCGGGTGTCATGCCCCGTGTCTACGGAGCGGGTCCGTGCCCGCGGTGTGGCACCGCTGTGGCCGGGCTGTGCGCCGGCCCGCCGCGCGTGCGCGGTGCGCGGTTCAGGGACGCGACGCGGCCTCGTCGAGCGGGTCCGGATCCGGG
>NZ_JAAXOY010000837.1 GCF_012396155.1 Cellulomonas septica
GGTCGTCGTCGTGCCACCCTCCGGGCGCGGCCGCGCGGCCTCGGCGGTCGGCGTCGTCGTCATCGTCGGACCTCAGGCCGCGGCGCGCGGCGCGCGAGCCGGAGCCGTGGCGCACACCGGGCAGTCCGGGTCGGCCGGCCACTGGTCGGTGCGGGTCGCGCAGTCGCCACCGAGGTCCAGGAGCTGGTAGCGGCCGGCCGCCGCGGGCGGCGTCAGGCCGGTGAGGTAGCGCATCGCCTCCATCGCGACGAGCCCGCCGAGCACCTGCGCGACCGGCCCGATCCCGCGGTTGCGGTGCTCCTGGCGCAGCACGAGCGGCCACTCCATCGCGACCCGGTCGACGCCTTCGGCGAGCCGCTCGCGGTGCCGCACGAGGCACTCCTGGCAGGCGCTGACGCCCGGGTCGACCGACCAGTAGAGCCCCTGCGTGTAGGCGAGCCCGCCGCGCACGAGCGGCACGCCCGCGGCGACGCACGCGCCGTTGACCCAGCGGTCGATCTCCGCGGGGTCGTCGATCGCGTGCACCACGAGGTCGGGACGGAACCGCCGCAGCAGGTCCGCGACGTCCTCCTCGGAGTCGACGCGTCGGCGCTCGGCGGTGACGCGCAGCGACGGGTCGAACGCGCGCAACCAGTCGGCCACGCGCTCGGCCTTCGGCTGCCCGACCTCCGCCTCGGTGTACGTGAACTGGCGCGCGAAGTTGCGCAGCTCCACCAGGTCCTGGTCGACGACCGTGAGCGTGCCCACGCCGAGCCCCGCGAGGCTCATGAGCGCGGCCGACCCGAGGCCACCCGCCCCCAGGACGAGCACGTGCGCGGCGCGCAGGCGGCGCTGCGGCTCCTCGCGCGGGACGTCGAGCGTCGTGAACGCGTCGAACCAGAACAGGTTGCTCGCGTAGCGCTCGCGGTCGTGCGCGTCGAACGTCTCGGGGGCGGCCGCGTCCTCGAGCCAGCCGAGGCCGTCGAGCTGACGGACGACGGTCGTGACGTCGTCGTCCGAGGTGGCGAAGCCCTGCGCCCCGAGCGCCGCGGCGAGGGCGGGGACGTCGCGCGTCCCGTCGAGCAGCAGCCGCAGGAGCGCCAGGACCCGGCCGTCCGGGTCGGCGACCCGCACGCGAGCCTTCGGGTCGAGGCTGACGATCAGCTCGCCGTCGTGGGCGAGGCACGTGAGCGACTTGAGTCGGGGAACCATGACGTCCTCGTTCGGGTCCAGAGGGTGGCGGCGCGGGCTGCCGATGCGGGTCGAGCGCAGGCCGCGTGCGGTCGTCGGGCGCGGGCCGCCTGCGGGCGTCGGGCGCGGG
>NZ_JAAXOY010000838.1 GCF_012396155.1 Cellulomonas septica
CGAGCGCGAGCACCGCGCCGACCAGCGGCAGGCCCCACCGCAGCGTCGCGCGCCCGCGTCGCCGGTGCCCGGCCGTCGTGCCCCGCGTCGTCGTGCCCTGCGTCGTCCTCGTCACGCGGACCACTGTGTCACGGCGCGTCGCGGACGTTCCTGAGCGCGGCGGGCGTGCCCCGCACTCGGTCCGACGATCGCCCGGGCGGCGCACCCGACCGCGCGCCGGCGGCGGCAGGCCTCAGGAGACGGTGACCGTCAGGAGACGGTGACGGTCAGGAGACGGTGACGCTGCCCGACGACGCCGGGACGAGCTCGACCCAGGTCACGCCCGGGGCCAGCGTGACCGGCGAGCCGTCCGGGCCCGTCAGGGTGAGCACGGCGTCCGTCGCGGGCTTCGACCACGTCACCTCGAGCGCCTTGCCGCCGCTGACGACCGTGCCCGTGCCGGTGCCGACCAGCACCGTCTCCGGCACGGGGTTCCCGGCGGGGTCCTTGGTGCCCGAGTCGACGAGCTGGACCCGCAGCGCGACGACGTTGCGTGCGGCGAGGCGCGTCCCCGACCGGGCCGTCGCGGGCGTGTCGCCCTCGGACCGCAGCCACGTGCCGCTCGCGGTGTCGAACGCCCACCGCGGGCGCGAGTAGCCCGACAGCCGGAGGTCGAGCAGCGTCGCGGGCGTCCCGGCGGTCAGCACCGTCGACTGGTCCGCGCGGCGCGCGAACGCGAACTGCGCGGGCGGCGACGCGCTGTGCCCCGCGTCGGCGTTCTCCCACCACGTGGCGGGCGTGCCGTAGACGTTGTGCGGCGCGGGCATCACGCCCTTCTTGCGGTAGAAGCCCGCCGCGCCGCCGTCCTGGCTCATGAGCTGCACGCCGGACTGCCCGAGCTCGCGCACGAACGCCTGCTGACCGCCCGAGAACGCGACGATCCCGTGCAGGGGGGCCGCGATCGCGGGGTCCATCGGGCGGATCGAGCGGACCGGGCCGACCTCGGCCGGGACCTGCGAGTGGAAGACGGCGACGAACCGGGTGATGCCGCCCTCGACGACCTGCTCCCAGACGACGTCCGCCTGGTCGAGCCCCGTCTGCGGGCGGACCTCGCGCGGGTTCTCGATCTTCACCGCGATCGCCGGCCGGTCGACCACCGCGTCCGCGGCCTCGCCCGTGAGCGGCCAGCGCGGCGGCACGACGACCGCGGGCGGGGCGGCCTTGGCCACCTCGACGGCCGGCTCCTGCGTGAGCGTCGTGCGCTCGGGCTGGCT
>NZ_JAAXOY010000839.1 GCF_012396155.1 Cellulomonas septica
CGTCCGCGACCTGCGCGGCGCCGTCGGCGACCTGCCGGGCGGCGTCCGCGGCCTCCCGGGTCCCGTCGGCGAGCTCCTGCGCGGACCCGCCGACCTCGCCCCCGGCGTCCTTCGCCTGCCCGAGCAGGCCGTAGACGACGTCGAGGTAGTCCGCCTGCACCTGGCTCCCCGCGGTCCCCTCGACGGCCTGCGACGCGTCGTTCGCGAGCACGCCGACGAGGTAGTTGCCCGCGTCGTTGGTGCGGACCTCGACGCGGGCCTGCTGCGGGTCGGCGCTCGACAGCGACGCGACCTGCGCGGAGAACTCCGGCGGGATCGTGACGACGACGTAGTACGTCTTGTCCTCGAGGCCCTGCGCGGCGGTCTCGGCGTCGGTCGCGGTCCAGTCGAGCGTGCCGGACGTGAGCACGACGCGTTCGAGGTCGTCGCCCGCGGCCAGGTCGCTCCCGTCGTCGGTCTGCACGGGCTGGTCGAGGTTCACGAGCGCGGCCGGGATGTGGCCCGAGCGCGCGTACGGGTCCCAGTAGCCCCACACGAGCACCGCGCCGTAGACCGCCGGGACCGCGAGGACGCCGACGAGCACCACGGCCGCGAACCGGTCGCGCACGAACCGCGCGAGCGTGAGCAGCGCGGCCCTCATGCCGCCCGCCGCAGGGACGACCCGGACCAGCGCAGCGCCGCCCTCATGCCGCACGTCCCACGATGCGCGTGAGCGGGCCCGCGTCGGGCGGGCGGAAGTCGCCCGCGGTCACGACGAGGACCGTCGACCCCTCGCGGGCCAGCCTCTCGGTGAACGCGGTCATCGCGTCGCGGTCCTGCGTCGAGCCCGACGGGAACGGCGCGACGACGACCGGCGGGTCGCCCGCGACCGCCGCGACGAGGCCCAGGAGCGCCTTCTGCGACGCCGGCAGGTCGTCCGCGGCCTGACCCGCCGTCCCCGCGAGGCCGGCGTCGGTGAGCAGCGTCTCGAGCGTCTCGTCGTCCAGCCGCGTCCCCGCCCGCCGGTGCGCCTGCCGGACCACCTCGCCGACCCGGGCACGGTCCTCGAGCAGCCGCAGGCGCGGCACCCAGCCGATCCCGACGACGCGACGCACGGCCCGTCCGGACCGGCGCGTCGCGTCACGCGGGTCGACCACGTGCACGTGCCCCTCGTCGACGGCCAGCCGGCCCGCGAGCGCGAGGGCCGTCGCGTCGCGCGCGAACGGGTCGAGCGTGACGAGCCACGTGACCGTGCGGGCCGCGAGGCTCAGCTCGAGGCCGCGCACCAGCCAGCGCGAGCCGTCGCGCACGCCGACGCCC
>NZ_JAAXOY010000084.1 GCF_012396155.1 Cellulomonas septica
CTCGTCGCCGTGGTCGACGCGGCCGGCCAGGACGTCACCGCCCGCGCCCGCTCGCTCGCCGACGGCCTGACCGCCGACGGGTACGCCGCGTCCGCGCGGCCCGTCCCCGGCGCGCGGGCCGTCCAGCTCTGCCAGGGGCACTGCCCCGTCCAGGACGTCGCGCACGAGTTCCCGCAGCTCTGCGAGGCCGAGGCCCGCGCGTTCTCGCGCATCCTCGGCGTCCACGTGCAACGCCTCGCCACCCTCGCCGGTGGCGGGCACGTCTGCACCACGAACATCCCGACGACCGCACCGACCCCCGCAGCCCCCGTGCTCGCCCCGGAAGGACCGACAGCATGAGTGCACCCACCGAGAACGCGGCAGCCGCCGCGCCCCTCACGCAGGACGAGGCGATCGCCTCGATCGGCAACTACAACTACGGCTGGCACGACACCGACGTGGCCGGCGCCACGGCCAAGCGCGGCCTGTCCGAGGCCGTCGTGCGGGAGATCTCGGCGCTGAAGAACGAGCCCGAGTGGATGCTCAAGACGCGCCTGAAGTCGCTGCGCCTGTTCGAGAAGAAGCCCATGCCGTGGTGGGGCTCCGACCTGTCGGGCATCGACTTCGACAACATCAAGTACTTCGTGCGCTCGACGGAGAAGCAGGCCGCCAGCTGGGAGGACCTGCCCGAGGACATCAGGAACACGTACGACCGGCTCGGCATCCCGGAGGCGGAGAAGCAGCGCCTCGTCGCGGGCGTCGCCGCGCAGTACGAGTCCGAGGTCGTCTACCACCAGATCCAGGAGTCGCTCGAGGAGCAGGGCGTCATCTTCCTCGACACCGACACGGGTCTGCGCGAGCACCCGGAGATCTTCGAGCAGTACTTCGGCTCCGTGATCCCCCCGGGCGACAACAAGTTCGCGTCGCTCAACACCGCCGTGTGGTCGGGTGGGTCGTTCGTCTACGTGCCGCCGGGCGTGCACGTCGAGATCCCGCTGCAGGCCTACTTCCGCATCAACACGGAGAACATGGGCCAGTTCGAGCGGACGCTGATCATCGCGGACGAGGGCTCGTACGTGCACTACGTCGAGGGCTGCACCGCCCCGGTGTACTCGTCGGACTCGCTGCACTCCGCGGTCGTCGAGATCATCGTCAAGAAGAACGCCCGCGTGCGGTACACGACGATCCAGAACTGGTCGAACAACGTGTACAACCTCGTCACCAAGCGGGCCACGGCCGCCGAGGGCGCGACCATGGAGTGGGTCGACGGCAACATCGGCTCCAAGGTCACGATGAAGTACCCGGCGATCTACCTCATGGGTGAGCACGCGCGCGGCGAGACGCTGTCGATCGCGTTCGCGGGCGAGGGCCAGCACCAGGACGCGGGCGCCAAGATGGTGCACGCCGCGCCGCACACGTCGTCGTCGATCGTCTCCAAGTCGGTCGCGCGCGGCGGTGGCCGCACGTCCTACCGGGGCCTCGTGCAGGTCCTGGAGGGTGCGAGCCACTCGGCGTCCAACGTGCTCTGCGACGCGCTGCTCGTCGACCAGATCTCGCGCTCCGACACCTACCCGTACGTCGACGTCCGCGAGGACGACGTGTCGATGGGCCACGAGGCCACCGTGTCGCGCGTGAGCGAGGACCAGCTGTTCTACCTGATGTCCCGGGGCATGCCCGAGACCGAGGCGATGGCCATGATCGTGCGCGGGTTCGTCGAGCCCATCGCGCGCGAGCTGCCCATGGAGTACGCCCTCGAGCTCAACCGCCTCATCGAGCTGCAGATGGAAGGGGCCGTCGGCTGATGACGACCACCACGGAGAACCTGTCGACCGACCACTCCCGGGCGGTCGCCGACGGGGCCCACACGCACGGCACCGGGGGCGTCCCCGAGGCGTCCCGCGCCGCGCGCCTCACCTCGTTCGACGTCGCGGACTTCCCCGTCCCGACGGGCCGCGAGGAGGAGTGGCGGTTCTCGCCCGTCGACAAGCTCGCGCCGCTGTTCGCGGGGGCGACCGACGGCGTGCTCGCCGGCCACGGCGTGCTCACGACCGTCGTCGAGGCGCCCGAGGTCCGCGTCGAGATCGTCGACCGCGACGACGCGCGCCTGGGCCGGGCGGGCAAGCCCGGCGACCGCACGTCGGCCGTCGCGTGGGCGTCGTTCCCGCGTGCCACGGTCGTGACGATCCCGCGCGAGAAGGTCGCCTCGACCGTCACCTCGATCAAGATCGAGGGCGTCGAGGGCGCGGGTCTCAACGACGCGCCGCTCGACCCGACGGGCACGCACCTGCTGGTGCACGCCGAGGCGCTGTCGGAGTCGGTCGTCGTGATCGACCACGTCGGGCACGCGTCGCTCACGGAGACGGTCGAGATCGTCGCCGAGGAGGGCGCGCACCTCACCGTCGTGTCGGTCCAGGACTGGGCCGACGGGTCCGTGCACGCCGCGTCGCACCGCGTCCGCGTGGGCCGCGACGCGACCGTCAAGCACATCGTGGTCACGCTCGGCGGCGACGTCGTGCGCGTCACGCCGGACGCCGAGTTCGTCGGCGAGGGTGCGTCGGTCAACCTGCTCGGCCTCTACTTCGCCGACGCGGGGCAGCACCAGGAGCAGCGCCTGTTCGTCGACCACGCGGTCCCCAACTGCGTGAGCCGCGTGACCTACAAGGGCGCGCTGCAGGGCGAGGGCGCGCACGCGGTGTGGGTCGGCGACGTGCTGATCCGCGCGGCCGCCGAGGGCACCGACACGTACGAGCTCAACCGCAACCTCGTCCTCACCGACGGGGCGCGCGCGGACTCCGTGCCGAACCTCGAGATCGAGACCGGCGTCATCGAGGGCGCGGGCCACGCGTCCGCGACCGGCCGCTTCGACGACGAGCAGCTCTTCTACCTGCGCGCCCGTGGCATCCCCGAGGCCGACGCGCGTCGCCTCGTCGTCCGTGGGTTCTTCGCCGAGCTCATCCACGAGATCGGCGTCCCCGCCGTCGAGGACCGGCTCATCGGCGCGATCGAGAAGGAGCTCGAGGCGTCCATGTCGGCGCTCGACGCGCTCGCCGACCGCCCGCACGTCGAGGGCTCCGAGTCGTCGGCCCACACGGAGCGCGCATGACCGCGCAGCTCGCCTGCCTCGACGAGGACGTGCCGGTCGCCGGCACGCTCCGCGTCGAGCTCGAGGGCGAGTCCGGACCCGTCGAGGTCGCGATCGTCCGCGACGAGGACGGCGAGCTGCACGCCATCAGCGACATCTGCTCGCACGGCGCGGTCTCGCTGTCCGACGGCGAGGTCGAGGACTGCTCGATCGAGTGCTGGCTGCACGGGTCGCGGTTCGACCTGCGCACCGGCAAGCCGCTCGGCCCGCCCGCGGTCCGCCCCGTCCCCGTCTACCCCGTGACCGTCGACGGCCAGCGCGTGCTGGTCGACGTCGACGCCCCCCTCTGACCTAGGAGTTCCCCGCATGGCCACCCTGGAGATCCGCGACCTGCACGTCAGCGTCGAGACCAAGGAGGGCGCCAAGCCCATCCTGCGCGGTGTCGACCTGACCGTGAACAGCGGCGAGACGCACGCGATCATGGGCCCCAACGGCTCCGGCAAGTCGACGCTCGCGTACTCGCTCGCGGGCCACCCGAAGTACCAGATCACCTCCGGCACCGTGACGCTCGACGGCGAGGACGTCCTCGCGCTGTCCGTCGACGAGCGCGCCCGCGCCGGCCTGTTCCTCGCGATGCAGTACCCCGTCGAGGTCCCGGGCGTGTCGGTGTCGAACTTCCTGCGCACCGCGAAGACCGCGATCGACGGCGAGGCGCCGCCGCTGCGCACGTGGGTCAAGGACGTCCGCACCGCGATGGACGACCTGCGCATGGACCCGGCGTTCGCCGACCGCTCCGTGAACGAGGGCTTCTCCGGCGGTGAGAAGAAGCGCCACGAGATCCTCCAGATGGAGCTCCTCAAGCCGCGCTTCGCGATCCTCGACGAGACCGACTCGGGCCTCGACGTCGACGCGCTGCGCGTCGTGTCGGAGGGCGTCAACCGCGTCCGCTCGAACTCGGACGTCGGCGTGCTGCTCATCACGCACTACACGCGCATCCTGCGCTACATCCAGCCCGACTTCGTGCACGTCTTCGTCGACGGCAAGGTCGCCGAGGAGGGCGGGCCCGAGCTCGCCGAGCGCCTCGAGAACGAGGGCTACGACCGGTTCCTCACGTCGGCGGTCTGACGACCGACGACCACCGTCCCCGGGGCGCGTCCGTGCGACGCCCCCGGGGACTCCTGACCCGGTAGACGCACGACCCACGACGAAGGGCGGACGACGTGACCAGCACGCTCGACACCGCGACCCCGCAGGGCGGGGCGCCGGCCGCGGCCGGCACGCTCGGTGCCGCCGAGCTCGCGGCGGTCCGTGCGGACTTCCCGCTGCTCGCGCGCACCCTGCGCGGCGGGCGTCCGCTCGTCTACCTCGACTCCGGGGCGACGTCGCAGAAGCCCGAGGTCGTCCTCGACGCCGAGCAGGACTTCTACGTGCAGCGCAACGCCGCCGTGCACCGCGGCGCGCACCAGCTCGCGGAGGAGGCCACCGAGGCGTTCGAGGACGCGCGCGCGCGGGTCGCGTCGTTCGTCGGCGTCTCGCCCGGCGAGGTCGTCTGGACGTCGAACGCGACCGCGGCGATCAACCTCGTCGCGTACGCGATGTCGAACGCCTCGCTGGGCCGCGGCGGTTCGGAGTCGTCGCGCTTCGCGCTCCGGCCGGGCGACGAGATCGTCGTCACCGAGCTCGAGCACCACGCGAACCTCGTGCCGTGGCAGGAGCTCGCCGCGCGGACGGGGGCGACGCTGCGCTGGATCGGCGTCGACGACGACGGGCGCCTGCGCCTCGACGACCTCGCGACGGTCGTGGGGGAGCGGACCCGCGTGCTCGCGTTCACGCACGCGTCGAACGTGACGGGCGCGATCACGCCGGTGCGCGCGTTCGTGGACCGTGCGCGGGCTGTCGGGGCGCTGACGGTGCTCGACGCGTGCCAGTCGGTCCCGCACCTGCCGGTCGACCTGCACGCGCTCGGCGTGGACTTCGCCGCGTTCTCCGGCCACAAGATGCTCGGACCCACGGGCGTCGGCGCGCTCTACGGGCGGCGCGAGCTGCTCGAGGCCATGCCGCCCGTCACCACCGGCGGGTCGATGGTCGAGGTCGTCACCATGGAGCGCACCACGTACGCGCCGCCGCCGCAGCGGTTCGAGGCCGGCACGCAGATGGTGTCCCAGGCCGTCGGCATGGGCGCCGCCGCGTCGTACCTGGCTGAGCTGGGCATGGACGCGGTGGCCGCGCACGAGGCCCACCTCACGCAGCTCCTGCTCGACGCCGTGGCGTCCGTGCCGGGTGTCCGCGTGATCGGCCCGACCGACGCGCGCGACCGGCTCGCGAACGTGTCGTTCGTCGTCGACGGCGTGCACGCGCACGACGTCGGCCAGGTGCTCGACGACGCGGGCGTCGCCGTCCGCGTCGGGCACCACTGCGCGCAGCCGCTGCACCGCCGGTTCGGCGTCGCCGCGACCGCGCGCGCGTCGGCCGCCGTCTACACGACCGACGAGGAGATCGAGGTGTTCCGGGAAGCACTCGCAGGGGTGCGGACGTTCTTCGGTCTGGAGGACGGGAGCAACGCATGAGCACCTCGATGGAGCAGCTGTACCAGCAGGTCATCCTCGACCACGCGAAGCACCCGCACGGGCGGGGGCTCGGGCCTGCCGGGGCTGAGGCGCGGTCGGCCGAGTCGCACCAGGTCAACCCCACGTGCGGCGACGAGGTCACCCTGCAGGTCGACGTCGACGCCGCCGGCGTCGTCCGCGACGTGCGCTGGGAGGGGCAGGGGTGCTCGATCTCCCAGGCCTCGGTGTCCGTCCTGCACGACCTCGTCGTCGACCAGGACCTCGGAGCCGTCGACGACCTCGCCGGCACCTTCCGCGCCCTCATGCAGTCCAAGGGTGCCGGCCTCGGCGACGAGGTGGAGGACAAGCTCGGGGACGCCGCCGCCTTCACGGGCGTCGGCCGCTACTCGGCCCGCGTGAAGTGCGCCCTGCTCGGCTGGGTCGCCCTGAACGACGCACTCATCAAGACCGGCGCGACGCGCACCAAGGAGGACGCATGAGCACCGAGACCAACCCGACCACGGTCGCCGACGTCGAGGAGGCCATGCGGGACGTCATCGACCCCGAGCTCGGCATCAACGTCGTCGACCTCGGCCTCGTCTACGGGGTCGTCATCGACCAGACGAACACCGCCGTCATCGACATGACCCTCACGTCCGCGGCCTGCCCGCTGACCGACGTCATCGAGGACCAGTCCGCGCAGGCGCTCGACGGCATCGTCGACGGCTTCCGCATCAACTGGGTCTGGATGCCGCCGTGGGGCCCGGAGAAGATCACCGACGACGGCCGCGCCCAGATGCGCGCCCTCGGCTTCAACATCTGACGCCGCGTCGTCCCGCACGACCCCGTACCGGTCCGCCCGGTGCGGGGTCGTCGTGCGTCAGACGCGCGGCTCGTCGTTGATCGCGAGCAGGGGAGCCGACAGCGTCGTCGGGCCCGTCATCCACGGCTCGTGCGCGGGCAGGAGAGCGACCTGCCACGCACCCGTCGGGATCAGCGGCGACGGCGACGCGAGCCCGAGCGGTTCGGCGGCGACGAAGCCGCGGCGGCCGTAGTAGCGCGGGTCGCCCTCGAGGAGGACGAGCGGCCATCCGGCGGCCGAGGCGGCGTCGAGCGCGACGGCGACGAGCGCCGTGCCGATGCCGCGTCGCTGCGCGTCGGGGGCGACGGCGAGCGGGGAGAGCGTGAGGGCGGGGACCGGGCCGCGCGCCGAGGTGATCGTGACGCGTGTGAGCAGGACATGGCCGACGACGGTGTCGGTGCCGCCGGGCTCGTCGTGCGGGGCGTCCTCGACGGCGACGAGCGACAGGCCGTCGACCCAGGCGGGGTCGCCGCGCAGGGCGTCGAGCATGGTCAGGACGTGGTCGGCGTGGTCGCCGAACGCGGCGGCGACGACCTCCCGCACGGCGCCGACGTCGACAGGGGTCTCGGGGCGGATCAGCACGCGGCGACGCTAGTCCGGCCGTCGCGGGGGACGCAGGTCGAATTCATGAGCGGCCGTCCCGGGGCGCGCCGGCGGACGGGCGCCCGTCAGAGGGCGTCGGTGGCGAAGGTGTCGCAGGCGGCGAGGGTGCCCTGCTCGTAGCCGGTGGTGAACCAGCGCTGGCGCTGCTCGGAGGAGCCGTGGGTCCAGGAGTCGGGGTTCACGCCGCCGCCGGACTGCTGCTGGATGTGGTCGTCGCCGACGGCCTCCGCGGCGGACAGCGCCTGCTGGAGCTGCTCGGCGGTGATCGGCTCGAGGAACGTCACACCGGTGTCGGGGTCGACCTCGGTCGCGGCGCTGCCGACCCACATGCCCGCGTAGCAGTCGGCCTGCAGCTCGACGCGCACGGAGTCCGACTCGGCGCCGGTGCCCTGCCGCTGCGCGCGGTCCATGACGCCGGTGAGGTTCTGGACGTGGTGCCCGTACTCGTGCGCCGTGACGTACATCTCGGCGAGCGGTCCGCCCTCGGCACCGAACTGGCTCTGCAGGAGGTCGTAGAAGCCGAGGTCGAGGTAGATGGTCTGATCGGGCGGGCAGTAGAACGGCCCGGTCGACGCCGACGCGGCCCCGCAGCCCGTCGTGGTCTGGCCCTCGAACGCCTCCGCGGCGGGCTGCGCGAACTGCGCGCCCTGTGCGGGGAGCTCGGCGGCCCAGTAGGCGTCGAGCGCCTGCAGCGTCGCGGACAGCCGGCAGTCGCGCCGCTCGTTGGCCTGCTCCGCGGTGCAGTCGCCGACGACGCCCTGCTCGGCCTGCTGGCCGCTGCCGCCGGCTACGCCCTGCAGGACGTTGGCGAGGTCGCCGTTGCCCGACTGGTTGAGGAAGATCGCCAGCACGGCGACGACGAGCGCGCCGATCCCACCGCCTGCGGCGATCTTCCCGCCGCGGCTCGTGCGGACCCGGCCGCCTTCGAACTGACCACCCTCACCGAACGTCACGGAGGGGAACTTAATCCCGCGCCCCGGAGTCCGCCTGTCGGGACGGCGGCGCCACCCGTTCGTGCACGTCGGCCGCGCGGGCGCGCCGAGCGGTCAGTCGTCGGCGAGTCCGCGGGCGGCGAGCGCGTCACCGGTCGCGCGCGCGTGCGCGACCATCCGGACCGCCGCGGGCAGGACCAGCGCGCGCGGGTCGCGGTCGAGGCCCCGCGCCCGCGCGGCGGCCCGGACCTCGAGCGAGGACTGCGCGAGCACCGGGATGGTGCGCAGGAACAGGCCGACGGCGAGCGCGGCGGTCTCGGGGTGCAGCCCGACGTGTCGCAGGGGGCGCGTCACGCGCGCGAGGACGTCGAGCAGCGCGTCGGACCGGGTGGTCGCGGTGACGACCGTGCCGAGCACGACGAGCGCGAGGAGCTCGGCGGCGATCTCGACACCGACCTCCCAGCCCCGCGACCAGGTCTGGTACAGGCCGACGACCAGCGCGAGGACGGCCACGGGGAGCAGGCCGCGCGTGGCGCGGTGCAGGGGGACGCGGGCCACCAGCAGGACGCCGACCGCGACGACGAGGGCGCCCACGGCCGGGAGCGGCCCGTCGAGCAGCAGCACCGCGACG
>NZ_JAAXOY010000840.1 GCF_012396155.1 Cellulomonas septica
CGTCGTCGAGGGCGTCGTGCTCGGGCGCTACCGGTACGACCCGCTACGCACCGAGCCGGACACGGTCGCCGTCGAGCGCCTCGACCTGCGGGTCCCCGACGCCGACGCGTCCGCGGCGCGCGACGGTGCCGCCCGCGGCCTCGTCCTCGCGCGCGCCGCCGCCGTGTCCCGCGACCTCGCGAACACGCCGGCCGGGCACCTCACGGCACCCGACGTGGCCGACGTCGCGCGCCGCCTGGCCGCGGAGGCCGGGCTCGAGATCACCGTGCACGACAAGGCGGCGCTCGTCGGGCTCGGGTGCGGCGGGCTGCTCGGGGTCAACGCGGGGTCGGCCGTAGAACCGCGCATGGTCGTCCTGCACTACGTGCCCGACGGTGACGCGGAGCCCGGCCACCTGGGGTTCGTCGGGAAGGGGATCACGTACGACTCGGGCGGCATCAGCCTCAAGCCGACCAACGCGATGCACGCCGCGATGAAGATGGACATGACCGGCGCGGGCGCGGTGCTCGCCGCGATGACGGTGCTGCGCGAGCTGCGCGTGCCCGTGCGGGTGTCCGCGTACCTCGCGCTCACCGACAACATGCCGTCCGCGACGGCGACCAAGCTGGGCGACGTGCTCGTCACGCGCGCGGGCCGGACGATCGAGGTCGTCAACACCGACGCCGAGGGCCGGCTCGTGATGTCCGACGCGATCACGCTCGCGCAGGAGGACGGGGTCGACGCGATCGTGGACATCGCGACCCTGACCGGTGCGTGCCTCGCGGCTCTCGGGCCGCTCACCGCGGGGCTGCTCGGCAACGACGACCGCGTGCAGGGGCTCGTCGAGGACGCCGCCGACGCGACCGACGAGCGCGTCTGGCGTCTGCCGCTCGACCGCCGGTACCGGTCCTGGATGGACTCCGAGGTCGCCGACATCAAGAACCTCGGCGGGGAGTACGCGGGCGCGATCACCGCGGCGCTCTTCCTCGCGGAGTGGGTCGGCGGGACCCCGTGGGCGCACCTCGACATCGCCGGGCCCATGCGGTCGGAGAAGGACGACGCCTGGCGGACCAAGGGGGCGACCGGGTTTGGCGCGCGGCTGCTCGCGGAGGTCGCGTCGGCGTACCGAGCCCCGGCGTGACCGACCCGCCGCACGGCGACGCGCGCGACGCCGACGAGCGGAGGGCGCTCGTCGTGTCGATCGCCGCGTCCGCCGTCGTCGGCGGCGGTGCGGTCGTCTGGGGCGTGCTCGCGGACTCGGGCGTCCTCGTGTT
>NZ_JAAXOY010000841.1 GCF_012396155.1 Cellulomonas septica
TTCCGGGCCGGTGCGATGGTGCTCGGCACGGCAGCGGCGGTGGTCGCCGGGCAGCAGGGTGCGGCGGCGGCGCCGGCGCGAGGGAGCCGGGTCGGGTCGGTGCTGCTGCCGGCGGCGCAGACGATCGACGACGACCTGGTCGTGGGCAGCGCCGCGAACCCGCACAGCCTGTTCATCCGGTCGTCCGCGGCGGGTGGCACCGAGGGCGGGCCCGGGATCTTCGACTCGACCGGGCGTCTGGTGCTCGAGACCTACCAGCCGCACTTCCAGCACTTCGGCGAGTCGATCCGCGTCGAGCTCAAGGACCCGCGGGCGAAGGGGATGCTCACGTACCGGGCGGCGTGGCCGACGCCGCACTACCCGGACGGCGACTTCACGTGGGTCGCGGGGCACCCGAACGGGCCGCAGTCCGTCGCGTGGCTCGGCGCGCACTTCCTCAACAACGACGACCCGTCGAGCCTCGCGAAGAACCTCCAGCACGGGCACATCGGGTTCGAGGTGCCGGACTCGCTGGGGCAGCTGCAGACGCGGCTCGAGATCAAGTTCATCGACCCCGTGACGGGCAAGATCGGCACGGACAAGACAGCGATCCGCACCAACATGGCGGACTTCGAGGTTGGCACCAGCCAGCGCGGAGAGCAGCTGCGCGTCGTGGGCAACGAGGAGAACCACCGGGACGTCGTGTGGGCGACGCGCGTCGGGGTCGTCCGCGAGCCGCGGTGGGTCGCGCGCACCGTGGCCGGTCGCTCGAACTTCGAGCTGCTGCGCTACCAGAACGGCAACGTCCTCGTGGACACGCCGTTCGGGGTCGACCGCGCGACGGGTCTCGTCACGGTCGGCGGGCAGCGGGGCACGTCCGCCGGGTTGCGGGTGGTGCGCAACGGCGGCGTCGCGCTGACGGTGACGCCGCTCGAGGCGGGCGGGCACGGAGCCCTCGTCACGGGCGTCGACGCGACGACGCGCGCCTACCAGTCGGACGTCGCGGGCGACGCGCAGCGGCGGTTCGTCACGCTCGTCGACGGCACGCAGCAGTGGGGGAGCGGTGCCGGCGTGCGCGACACGCAGCTCTACCGGCGGGCGGTCAACCAGCTCGGCACCGACGGCGGGCTCTTCCTGCGCAGCAGCGCCACGCCGGCGACGGCGTCGACCGGCGGGGTCCTGTTCGTCGCGGACGGCGCGCTCAAGTTCCGCGGGTCGAAGGGCACGGTCACGACGCTCGCGCCCGCCTGACAGCGGTCCCCCGCCTGACAGCGGTCCCCCGCCCGTCAGCGTGCGACCCCGCCTGACGGGCGTCG
>NZ_JAAXOY010000842.1 GCF_012396155.1 Cellulomonas septica
CGACCGGGGAGGCCGTCCGCCGGCTGCACGACGCCCCGCTGCCGCCGTGGCCGGGCGTCGCGCTCGACGACCTCCGGGCCGAGCTCGACCGCGAGTACGCGTGGCTGCTCGAGCACGAGGTCCTGCCCGCCGACGTCCTCCGGCTCAACCGGGACATCGCCGAGGCCGCGCTGCGTCCGCGTCCGCCGGTGTTCGTGCACGGCGACCTGCAGCTCACGCACGTGTTCGTCGACGGCGACGAGGTGGTGGGCGTCATCGACTGGTCCGAGGCCGGACCGGGCGACCCGATGGCCGACCTCGCCACGCTGACCCTCGGGCACGAGGAGTGCCTGGACGACCTGCTCGACGGCTACGGCCCCGGCGCCGACCGCGACGTCATCCGGGCGTGGTGGTCGCTGCGCAGCCTGGTCGCGTCGCGCTGGCTGATCGAGCACGGCTTCGATCCCGACGCGCCGGGTTGCGAGCTCGACGTGCTTTGGGCGCGGGCGCGCGAGGCGTCGGGTGCGTCCGGCGCGCGCTCGGGACGCACGGGTTGAGCGCCGGCACCGGGGACGAGAAGGGTCGTTCGGCCTGGTCACCGTGCCGTCACGGTCACCAGGATGGACCCCGTGGGTGACCGGGACACGTGGGTGAGCACGACGCACGACTGGGCGGCCGCCGTCGACGAGGAGCACCTCGCGGACGTCCGCCGTCGTGCGACCGAGCTCGCGCCCGGCGGCGTGCTGCACCTGGTGCTGGAGGTCCTCGCCTACGCGTCCGAGGAGGCCACCGAGCGTGGCGGCGGCCGCTGCCGCGTCACGTTCCGGGGGGACGGCGCGGTGAGCGTCGCCGATGACGGCCGCGGCACGGACACGCGCCTCGACGAGCACGGCCACCCGGTGCGCAAGCCGGTGATGTCGACGCGCGACCTGCGCGTGTTCGACGCGGTCGACGGGCCGCGCCTGCCCGACGGGCACCCGCGCCGCGGGGTCTCGGTCGTCGCCGCCCTGAGCGACTGGCTCGTGCACCGCAACAGACGCAGCCACGGGTCGTGGGAGCAGCGCTACGAGCGCGGCGTCCCGGTCACCGACCTGGTGCCGGTCGAGGGCGACGGCACGACGGGCACCACGGTCACGTTCCTGCCGGGGCCGCTCGTCCGGCCGTCGCCCGTCGCCCTGACGCCCGACGCGGTCGCGTCGCTCCACGACTGGCCCGACCTGGCCGTGGAGGTGCTCGACGCGCGGCCGGTCGCGCGCTAGGGGATTGGCGACCCGTCGCCGTGCACGCCGGGGGTGACAGGGCCGACGAGAGA
>NZ_JAAXOY010000843.1 GCF_012396155.1 Cellulomonas septica
CGCGTCGAGCACCGCGACCAGCACACCGCCGACGAGCCCGGCCACGACCGGCAGGCGCAGCGACGCGGGCCGCAGCAGACCCCGCCGGTCGACCGGCAGGCCCAGCCACCACGCGGCCTCGGCGCCACCCGCCCCCACGGGCCCGAGGCGACCGGCCACCGACAGCAGCGCCCCGGCGCCCGCGACGAGCACGACCGCCACCAGGGTCGACAGGTCGAGCGCCCAGCCCGTCACCACGTGCGACGCGGGATGCACCTCGAGCCGGAGCGTGCGCGCGGCACCGAGCGCGACGAGCACCCCCACGCCGACCGCGATCACGGCGTAGTAGACGTCCGACAGGACCGACCCGAGGTTCGCACCGCCGCGCGCGTTGCCCGCGTGCGCGGTGTAGCGGCGGATGGCCCGGGCGGACGGGACCTCGCCGACGTCGGAGGGCGCGACCGCCGCCTCGTCGCTCACGGGTTCTCCCGGCTGATGACGCGGGCCGCCTCGGCCGGGTCGACCACGCGGCTCACGTCGTCCGAGACGACCACCGCACGGTCGGCGACCGCACGCACGAGGTCCGGGTCGTGCGTCGCGAGCAGCACCGCGCCGCCGTCGCGCTTCTCGACGTTGAGGCGGTCGGCGAGCCGGTCGCGCATCGCGCGGTCGAGGCGCTGCTCGGGCTCGTCGAGCACCAGCAGCGACCGCGGGCGCGCGAACCCGGCGGCGAGGAGCAGCCGCCGGCGCTGACCCGAGGAGAGCGCGACGGGCAGCGCGCGTCGGTGGTCGGACAGCCCGAACTCGTCGAGCAGCGTGTCGACGACGCCGTCGGCGCCGAGCACGCCGTGGCCGCGCGCGGTGAGGTACAGGTGCTCCGCGACGGTGAGCGCCGGGAAGTACGCGTCGTCGTCGAGCACCGCCGCGACCCGGGTGCGGAACAGCACGTCGCGCTCGTCGACCGGATCCCCGAACACGCGCAGCGTGCCCTGCGCGGGCGTGAGCAGGCCGAGGATCGTCTTGAGCACGGTCGACTTGCCCGAGCCGTTGGCGCCGACCAGCGCGACCGCCTTGCCGGGCGCGAGCGTGAAGCTCACCGGCGCGCACACCGGTGCCCCGCCGTAGCCGACTACCAGGTCCTGGGCGCGCACGACGGGCTTCGACACGCCCGCCAGGGTAGACCGCCCACCCGTGCGCGCCGCACCGGGGCGCGTCGACGCCCCGGCGGCGGGCCGGGGACCCACGCCCGCCTCGAGGGCGACG
>NZ_JAAXOY010000844.1 GCF_012396155.1 Cellulomonas septica
ACCGCGACGATCCCGGCGCCGACGTCCGTCGTCCACGCGTAGCCGTGGCGGTCCACCGACGGCGCCGACAGCGCGCTCCCGGTGTACAGCGTCGTCCCGGGGTCGTCCTCGGTCGGCACGGTCGCGAGCGAGCGCCCGTCGGACAGCACGACGCGGACCGTGCCGCTCTCGTCGCGCGCCGGGGCGCTCGGGTCCGGCACCGTGAACGGCCCGACGCCGTCGACCGGTGCCGGACCGTCCGTCCCGACCTGCACCAGGGCACCGTCGAGCAGCACCTCGGGTGCCACGGCCGGGCCCTCGCCCGAGCGCAGCGACGCGGCGCCGTCGAGGCTCACGCCCCCCGCGGTCACGTCGACGGACGACACACCGGGCAGCGCGAGGAGCGACTGCTCGATCTGCGCGAGCAGCAGCGGCCGGTCGGCGTCGAGCAGCTCGGCCGTCCGCGTCGTGAAGAGCCCGACGTGCGCGACACCCTCGGCGTCGACGCTCACCGCCTCGGGCTTGAGCTGGACGCCGTCGGGCAGCGCGGTGTGAACCGCGTCGCGCAGCCACGGCGACGGGCCGGCGAGCAGCGCGCTCACGACCGACGTCTCGCGGCTCTTGACCGGCAGCCAGCGCTGCTCGGGGACGAGGAACGTCTCGTCGGGCGAGAGGAAGTAGATCGACGTCTGGCGGAAGAACACCTCGAAGTCGTCGGTCGGCACGACGAGCCCGTCGGGCGCCTCGGAGATGCGCCACTGGCCCTCGTCGTCCTGCACGAGCCCGAAGGTCACGGACGACTCCGCGCCCGCGGGCGCCTCGGCGTACCGGCCCTCCCGGTCGACCCGGGCGACGACCGGCACGTCGACCTGCACCTGGCCGTCGCCGAGGTCGCCGAACTCGAGCGCGCCGGAGACGACGACGCCCGCGAGCGGCTGCCACTCCGCGCGCGCCTGCCCCGCGAGGTACTGGCGCGCGACGACGAAGTCGTCCCGGAACCCCGCGGAGCCCGCGACCAGGAAGCTCTCGACGATCTCGAGCGGCGCGGCGTCCGGCCGCGGGCCCTCGGCGAGGACGTCGATGTTCGACGGCTCGTCGACCCGTCCGTCGCCGCCCTGCTGCACGGGTCCGGACGTCGGGATCGAGGTGCACGCCGCGAGCAGCAGCGTCACGGCGGCCGCGGCCGCGGCGGCCACGCGGCGACGCAGGGCGTCCTTCATCGCACGGCCCCCTCGCGGTCGGGGTCGGCGGGTGCGACGTGCACGGACACCGCGCGGATGCCCGTCGGTGACGTCGCGGTGCCG
>NZ_JAAXOY010000845.1 GCF_012396155.1 Cellulomonas septica
GTCTGGTCGGCGTCCGGGTGCTTGCGTGCCGCCCAGCCCGCGCGGAACGCGCGCCACGGGCCGTTGCGCTCCTCCCCGGGCGCGCCGGAACCCGCCGCGACGCCGGCGAGGATCAGCACGGCGAAGGCGACGAGGAGCGACACGAGGATCCCGACGAGCACAGCCACGGGTCCATCCTCCGCGCCCCTGGGGCCCGACGCGCGCGACGTCACCCGCGCGGCGGGCAGCCCTCACACGATCTCCACACGCGCCGCCCGGCTCGTCCCGGTCGCCCGGATCCCAGCCTCAGACGGCGACGTCCTCGCGCATGCGCTGGCTCACGACGGTCGTGACGCCGTCGCCGCGCATCGTCACGCCGTAGAGGGCGTCGGCGATCTCCATCGTGCGCTTCTGGTGCGTCACGACGATGAGCTGGGAGTCCTCCTGGAGCTCGCGGAAGATGTCGAGCAGCCGGCCGAGGTTGGCGTCGTCGAGGGCCGCCTCGACCTCGTCCATCACGTAGAACGGCGACGGTCGCGCCTTGAAGATCGCGACGAGCAGCGCGACGGCGGTCAGCGACCGCTCGCCGCCGGACAGCAGCGACAGGCGCTTGACCTTCTTGCCGGCCGGGCGCGCCTCGACCTCGATGCCCGTGGTGAGCATGTCGTCGGGATCGGTCAGCACCAGGCGCCCCTCGCCGCCCGGGAACAGGCGCGGAAAGACGACGTCGAACGCCGCGGCCGTGTCGCGGTACGCCTCGGCGAACACCTGCTCGACGCGCTCGTCGATCTCCTTGACGATCTCCAGCAGGTCGGCGCGCGACTTCTTGAGGTCGGCGAGCTGGTCGGTGAGGAACTTGTGGCGCTCCTCGAGCGCGGCGAACTCCTCGAGGGCCAGCGGGTTGACGCGCCCCAGCAGGGACAGCGCGCGCTCGGCCGCCTTGAGCCGCTTCTCCTGCTGCTCGCGCACGAACGGCACCGTGGTGGGCGCGTCGGGGTCGGGCTCGGTGCCGGGTGGCAGCACGACGGGCACGTCGCGGTGCGGGCCGAACTCGTCGAGCAGCACCTGGGGGTCGAGCCCGAGCTCCTCGACCGACCGGTTCTGCAGCTGCTCGATGCGCAGGCGCTGCTGGGTCCGGGCGACCTCGTCGCGGTGCGCGGCGTCGGTGAGCTGCGCGAGCTCGCGCGCGAGCTCGTCGACCCGGGCGCGCGTCGCGGAGAGCTGCTGCTCGCGCTCGGTCCGGGCGGCCTCGGCG
>NZ_JAAXOY010000846.1 GCF_012396155.1 Cellulomonas septica
GCCCCGCTCACCACGGCGCTCGACGGTCTCGCCGACCGCACCGGCCTGCCGGCGCTCGCGCGGTTCGCCGAGGGTGTCGCGGTCGCGGTCGAGCGCGGCACGCCGCTCGCCGAGGTCCTCCGCGCGCAGGCGCAGGACGTCCGCGAGGAGGTGCGCCGCGACCTCATGGAGACGGGCGGTCGCAAGGAGGTCGCGATGATGGTGCCCGTCGTCTTCCTCATCCTGCCCGTGACCGTCGCGTTCGCCGTGTTCCCGTCCCTGCTCGTCCTGCGGGTCGGGCTGTGACGCCACGACGCCCGGACAACGACCACGGGTGGTCCACGCGACCGCCCGCCGACCAGCACCGAGGAGACGCATCCGATGCTCACCGACCCGACGACGACCGTGCCGCTGCGGCCGCACGACCGCACGGCGCGCCGCCTCCCGGTGTCGGCCCTCGCGGCCGGACTGGCCCGACGCTGGCTCGCCGCTGCCGCGAGCGGGCGCGACCGGGGGGACGTGCCCGGTTGGGTGCTGGTCACGCTCATGACCGCGGGACTCGTGACGGCCCTGTGGCTCGTCGCCGAGCCCGCACTGAGCCAGGTCTTCGACGACGCGATCAAGAGCGTCACGGGCGACTGACGCTCGCGGCCGCACCCGCACGACGGGCTACGGTGGGGCGCCGGCTCGACTGCGCCGACGGAGGGTCGGCGGTCGTGGACTTCGTGCTCGTGGGAGCCCTCGTCACGGTGCTCTTCGTCGCGGTCATCCAGCTCGCGCTCGTGCAGCACGTGCGCAACACGCTGGTCGACTGCGCCGCGGAGGGTGCGCGGTACGGCGCGCTCGACGGCCACGGACCCGCCGACGCGGTCGCCCGGGCGCGGGACCTCGTCACGCAGTCGTTGTCGGCGACGTACGCGCGCGACGTCCGGGCGGCCCGCACGACGCTCGACGGCGTGGACGTCGTCGAGGTGACCGTGACCGCACCCCTCCCGGTCGTCGGTCTCCTCGGGCCGCGCGACGCGCTGACGGTGCGCGGTCACGCGTACGCGGAGGACCAGTGACGGGCGTGCGGACGGCCATGGCGGCCCCGCGTGCAGCGGTGGATGCTCGGCTGCGCGGCAGCGGCGGACGGGACGACGGGAGCGCGGTGCTCGAGTTCCTCGGGGTCGCGCTCGTGCTGCTCCTGCCGACCGTGTACCTCGTGCTGGTGCTCGGGCGGCTGCAGGCGGCGACGTTCGCCGTCGAGGGCGCGGCGCGCGAGGCGGCGCGGACCGCCGTCGCCGCGGACGACCCGCAGCAG
>NZ_JAAXOY010000847.1 GCF_012396155.1 Cellulomonas septica
GTGCAGCAGCGGCCGCTCGCCGCGCGCCCGCACGTGGTGCGCCACGTCGAGCACGAGCCGCGTCGCCAGACCCTGGCCGCGGTACGCGGGGTCGGTGCACACAGCGCTGATCTCGGTCCACCCGGCCGGCTGCAGCCGTTCGCCGGCCAGGGCGACGAGCCGGCCGTCGCGGCGGATCCCCACGTAGCGGCCGAGCTCGTGCGTGCGGGGTGCGAACGGGCTGGGCTGCGTGCGTGCGACGAGGTCGAGCATCTCCGGGACGTCCCGCGCGCCCAGCACGACGGCCTCGTCGTCGGGGCGCGTCTCGAGCCGGTCGGTCTCGACGAGCTGCACGCCCTCGCCGCGGCTCGCGATCTCCCAGCCCGCGGGCAGCGTGGCCTCGGACCCCGAGAACGGGAAGAGCGCGCCGGGCCCGACCAGGTCGAGCACCGCGTCCCACACGTCGGGGTCCTCCCAGGACCGCACGGCCGCGAAGATCGACACGTCGGGGAGGAAGCGGCGCGCGAGCTCGTTGCCCTCCGACAGGGCGGCGTGCCGGCCGACCAGCGAGTGCCAGGCGGCGTTGTCGAGGACGTGCTCGTCGGCCAGCGGGGGAGTCGTCGACCCGACCGTCACGGATGTGTCCCTTCGTCGTGGTCCGGGCTCGTGCCCGGAGGGGGCGCGCAGGACCGTACGCCCGAACACCGGCACCGTCCTCGACCTTCCCCGCCCGTCCCGCGCAGTGAGACCGCGCGCGCCCCCTACCCTCGGTCGTGCCCCCGCTGGTGCGGCAGCGCACCGTTGTCGACGACCGAGAGGACCCCATGTCCGTCACCCCGCTGTCCGCCGGCCAGAACGCGCCGCTGCCCGACACGACCGTCCGGGTCGAGGTCTCCGGCGCGGTCGACCTCACCGCCCTGGTGCTCGGCGCGTCCGGCACGGTCAGCAGCGACGCCGACATGGTGTTCTTCAACCAGACCACCGCACCCGGCGCCCGCCTGACGGGCCGCACGCTCGACCTGACGCTCGGGTCGCTGCGGCCTGGGGCCGAGCGCGTCGTGCTCGTCGCGTCGCCCGCGACCGACGGGCAGACGTTCGCCACGGTCGGCGGCGTGGCCGTCACGCTCACGTCCGGGCCGTTCGCCGCGCGGTACGCCCCCGAGGGGCTGTCGACCGAGACCGCGCTCGTGCTGTGCGAGGTGTACCTCCGCGGCGGTGCGTGGAAGGTGCGGGCCGTCGGGCAGGGCTACGCCGACGGGCTCGCGGGGCTCGCCCGCGACTTCGGCGTCGACAGATCGGA
>NZ_JAAXOY010000848.1 GCF_012396155.1 Cellulomonas septica
GCGGGCGGCCGCCCGGAGCTCGGACCGCTCGCGCAGCCGCAGGCCGGTCGTCACCGCGACGCGCACCGGCCACTGCCAGGCGTGCGGGTACCGCCGCGACACGTAGCGGGCCGCGCTCGTGTGGTGCGCCGAGATCATCCGGGCCGGCCGCTCGCGCCAGGACGTGCCGCCGACGTGCGTGACGCGCGCGCCGGGCACGTAGAGGTTGGTCCACCCGGCGCGACCGAGCCGCTCGCCCAGGTCGACGTCCTCGAAGAACATGAAGTAGCCGTCGTCGAACCCGCCGACGGCCTCGAACGCCGACCGGCGCAGCAGCAGGCACGCGCCCGAGAGCCAGCCCGCGGCCCGCTGCCCGCCCGCGTCCTCGTGCTGCGCGCGGTAGGCGCGGGTCCACGGGTTGCCCGGCCAGACCCGGACCAGCAGCGCGTGACCGGCGCCCTGGGTCAGCGACGGCAGGGCGCGCGCGGACGGGTAGACGGTGCCGTCGACGTTGAGCAGCGCGGGACCGAGCGCGCCGGCGTCGGGGTGCTCCTCGCCGGCCGCGACCAGCACGTCGAGCGAGCCCGGCTCCCACTCGAGGTCGGAGTTGGCGACGACGAGCCAGGGCACCTGCGCGTCCCGGGCGCCCAGGTTGGCGCCGCCGCCGTACCCGAGGTTCGCGCCCGACTCGACGACCCGGGCACCGTGCCGGGCGGCGACCGCACGGGACACCGTGGGGTCGTCGCCGTTGTCGACGACGACGAGCTCGTAGGGGGCGGACGTCGCGCCGGCGAGCGTGCGCGCGAAGCGCTCGAGCTCCTCGCCGGGGTGGTAGACGACGCAGACGACTCGGACGGTGGGGGCGGGGCTGCTCATCGTGCGCCCAGGTTAGTGGGCGTCACCGTAGCCGGGGTCCACGTCCTCGGGTGCTCGTCCCAGCAGGTGCGCGACCTGCTCGACCACGACGTCGCGCACGAGGTCGGCGAGGTCGCCCGCGTCGGTCGCGCGCGACTCGACGGGACGGCGGTAGACGACGATGCGCGCGGGAAGACCGGAGTCGGCGGGGAAGTAGCGGCCGAGCGGCACACCGCCGTGCTCCCACGGCGCCGGGTTGGACGGCGGCACGTCCTCGACCGCGAACTCGGTGCCGTCGAGCTGCCGCGTCCAGCGCCGCTCGAGCCGCTCGACGGCGTCGAGCACGAGGTCGTCGAAGCGCTCGGCCCGCGTGCGGTACGCGGGCATCGTCGAGGGCATCAGCGGTCCGCGCGGGCCACGGCCGCGGCGGTCGCGTCG
>NZ_JAAXOY010000849.1 GCF_012396155.1 Cellulomonas septica
CGCTCGTCGCGGCGTCGCCGCGCCTCCTCGACGGGCACGGGCGGGTCGTCGGGGTAGATCCGCTCGGCCAGGTCCCAGAGCCGGTCGCGCCCGCGCCGACCCGCGGCGGCGACCTCGCCCGCCTGCACCATGAGGTCGAGCATCATCGGGACGTTGCGGTCCCGGTTCCAGCCGCTCGACCGCCAGGGGCGGACGGTCGTGTCGGGCAGCTCGCGCGCGGTGAGCGGCCCGTCACCCCGCAGCGCGTCGAGGATGTCCTGGCGGCACGCCGCGTTGTCGCGCAACCAGCGGGCCTGGGAGTGCGCCCACGCCTTGGCGTCCGGTCCGGGCCACGCGGCCATCTCCGCGGTGTAGAGCGCGAGGTCCTCGGCCGGGCGGATCATGCCCTGCACGTCGACGAGCGTCTGGTCGTCGACCGCGTCCGCGAGCTCGTCGGGGTCGTACCGCGACCCGATCCGGCTCCACAGCACGAGGTCGGCGCTCGGCGCGACGGCCTTGGTGTGGTCGACCTGGAGCATCGTGAGCCCGCGCACGACGGCCAGCACGTCGGTCGGCCGCGGCGCGGTCAGCAGCTGCGCGCGGACGGCGACGCGGCGGGCGTCGGCGCGGGACAGGTGGTGCACCGCACCGACGCTACGACGCACCTCCGACACACGGCGTGGGCGGGGTTTCCAGGATGGCGGGGCGGTCGGCGCGACGCCGTGGTGACCGGCGACGGTGGCCGACGACGACGCCCGGGCCGACCGCGTCCCGCGGTCGGGGTCAGACGGTGACGTCGACCGCCCGGTCCGGGAGGCTCGGCGGGTCCGCCGGCCGCCGTGCGGTCGCACGACCGACGACGAGCAGGGCGAGCAGCGCCGGGACCCACCCGTACAGCAGCCCCGCGGCGCCGCCGTCGGTCGGGCCGTAGAGCAGCATCTGCTGCACGTACCAGCGGCCGTCGCCGACGGGGTCCAGGCCCAGGCCGACGAGCACGGTCGGGATCGCGCCGACGAGCGCCGCGACGACGCAGGACAGCCACACGGCCAGGAGCAGGACGAGCCGCCCGTCGGGCAGCGTCGTGGTGCGGACCGCGACGTAGGTGAGCGCGCCGGCGATCGTGCCGACGAGCGCCCCGCACACGAGCAGCGCCCCCGGCGACGCGTCAGCGGCGGTCGTCACGGGCGCGAGCCAGTCGGCGACCGTGGAGACGGTGGCCGCGAGCTCGGAGCGCGCGGTCGTGAC
>NZ_JAAXOY010000085.1 GCF_012396155.1 Cellulomonas septica
CGGGCGAGGCGGCTGACGGCGCCCGCTCGCCCGGACGGCCTCCGCACAAGGGTGGAGGCCGACCCGCCCGACGGCTGACCTGCGACGCGGGCGCCGCCTCTACGCTGGCGGCATGTCCTCCGTCGTCGTCGCGCCCCCGACGCCCGACGTCTGGCTGCACCCGCGGTGGCGGGGGTGGTCGCGCGCGTGGCGGTACCTCCTGGCCGCGGGTCTCGGCGTCGCGCTGTGGATGGCGCAGGTCGTCGCGCTCGCGATGCCCGAGGCCGTCGGCGAGACCGCGTCACCGCCGCCCGACGAGGTCGTCGGCGGCGCGATCGTCCTCGACCTCGCGCTCGGCGGCCGTCGGCACGAGACCGCGGGGCGCGAAGAGGCGTGACGGCTCGTCGGGCTCCTCCGTCGTGGGCAGGCCGCCCGCACGCACGGACCGCACGACGACGACGGCGCCGACCAGCACGACGACGATCACGAGCACCGCGAAGACGATCGACAGGGTGCCCTGGACGGCGGTGTTGCGGATGACCGCGTCCATCTCGCCGGGCGACGTGGCGACGCCGAACGAGGTCTCGCCCGCGGCGCGCGCGTCCTGGAAGGCCCGGTGCTGGGCCCAGTAGCCGATCCGCGGCTCGGCGGAGAACACCTTCTGGTACGACGCGGTCATCGTCACGGCGAGGTCCCACACCAGCGGGACCGCGGGGATCCACACCCACCGGTACAGCCGCTTCTTGACGACCACGACCGTCACCACCGTGAGCGCGATCGCGGCGAGCAGCTGGTTCGCGATGCCGAACAGCGGGAACAGGGTGTTGATGCCGCCGAGGGGGTCCGTGACGCCCATCAGCAGGATCGCCCCCCACGCACCGACCACGACGACCGAGCAGATCCATGCGCCGACGCGCCACGAGGGGTCCCGAAAGCGTCGCAGCGGACCGCCGACGTTGCCGAGGCTGTCGGACAGCATGAAGCGCGCGACGCGTGTGCCCGCGTCGACCGTCGTGAGGATGAACAGCGCCTCGAACATGATCGCGAAGTGGTACCAGAAGGCCGCGAGGCCGGACCCGCCGAGGACGGTGCTGAGCACCTGCGACATGCCGAACGCGAGCGTCGGCGCGCCGCCCGTGCGCGAGACGATCGACTCCTCCCCGACGGACTGCGCGGCGCCCTCGATCTCCCCGGCCGTGATGGGCGTGCCGCCCAGGCCCAGCCCGTTGACGTAGGCCGCCGCCGTCTCGGGCGTCCCGCCGGTCGCGCCCGCGGGCGCGTTCATCACGAAGTAGAGGTGCTGGTCGATCACGACGGCCGTGACCAGGGCCATGATCGCCACGAACGACTCGGTCAGCATGCCGCCGTAGCCGATGGGCTTCGCCTGGCTCTCCTTCTCGAGCAGCTTCGGCGTCGTGCCCGACGCGATGAGCGAGTGGAACCCGGAGAGCGCGCCGCACGCGATCGTGATGAACAGGAAGGGGAACAGCGCACCGGCGAAGACGGGCCCGTCGCCGCGCAGCGCGAACGACGACACGGCGGGCGCCTGCACCTCGGGCCGCGCGACCAGGATGCCCACCGCGAGCAGGACGATCGTGCCGACCTTCATGAACGTCGACAGGTAGTCGCGCGGGGCGAGCAGCAGCCACACCGGCAGGACCGACGCGGCGAACCCGTAGGCGGCGAGCCACCACGCGAGCGCGACGGGGCTCAGCGTGAACCAGTCCTGACCCCAGTCCGTCTCGGCCACCCAGCCGCCCGCGACGATCGCGAGGAGCAGCAGCGCGACGCCGAGGATCGTCACCTCGGACACCCGACCGGGCCGCAGGAACCGCAGGTACGTGCCCATGAACAGGGCGATGGGGATCGTCATCGCGATCGAGAAGACGCCCCAGGGGCTCTCGGCGAGCGCGTTCACGACGACGAGGGCGAGGACCGCGATGAGGATGATCATGATGACGAACACCGCGACGAGGGCCGCGACGCCGCCGAACCGGCCGAGCTCGTCGCGCGCCATCTGACCGAGGCTGCGGCCGCGGCGCCGGACGGAGAGCGTGAGGACCAGGTAGTCCTGGACGGCGCCGCCCAGCACGCAGCCCACGATGATCCACACGGTGCCCGGCAGGTAGCCCATCTGCGCGGCGAGCACGGGTCCGACCAGGGGTCCCGCGCCCGCGATCGCGGCGAAGTGGTGCCCGAACAGGACGCGCCGGTCCGTCGGCATGAAGTCCTTGGCGTTGTCGTACCGCTCCGCGGGCGTCGCGCGGTCGTCCCGCGGGCGCACGATCTTCGCCTCGACGAGCCGCGCGTAGAAGCGGTAGCCGATGACGTAGGTGCACACGGCGGCGAAGACGAACCACACGGCGTTGACCTGCTCGCCGCGGGCGAGCGCGAGGACGGACCAGGCGACGGCGCCGAGCACCGCGACGGCGGCGAGGACCGCGCGCCGGGCCGGTGGGACGGGGCCGCGCTCGACCACCGCCACCGGTGGGAGGTCGGGGTCCGTCCGGACGTGCTCGATCTCGGTGCGCGCGACCATGCTGGCCCCCTCAGGCGTCGTCGTCGTCGACCAGCACGCACGCTACGCGCGGCACTGCGGGTCGCAACCGGGCGGACCGGCTCCCCGCGCTTCCGGCGGACCGGCCCGTCGTGAGACCGTCGCGACCGTGGACGTGCTCGCGAGGTTCGCCGGTGCGTGGTCGGTCGACCGCGCCGTGGCCGACGCGCGCGCCGGGCTCGACGGGACGTTCCGCGGGACCGCGGCGTTCGTGCCGACGGACGACGGCGGGCTCGCGTGCGTCGAGGAGGGCGTGCTGGCGTTCGGGGGCGACGAGCGGCCCGCCACGCGGCGGCTGTGGCTGCGGGCGAGCGGTGGCGGGGCGGTCGACGTGCTGTTCGGCGACGGGCGGCCGTTCTACGGGTTCGACCTGCGCGACGACCGCTGGTCGGGCGTGCACGGGTGCGGTGACGACACGTACACCGTGACCGGCCGGTTCGTCGGCGACGACGCCTACGAGGAGGTCTGGCACGCGGTCGGCCCGCGCAAGGACTACCGGCTGACGACGACGTACCGGCGGCTGCCCGACGACGCCTGACCGCTCGCCGCGCGCGGTCCCGGAGCGCCACCTACCGTGACGCGATGAGCCCCCTCGCCACCGCCGCCGACCGCCTCATCGCGGTGTACCAGCGCCGCCTCTCGCCGCGGAAGGGCTGGAGCTGCGCGCACCGCGTCGCGCACGGCGGCGACTCCTGCTCGGTCGCGGTCCGCGGGTTCGTCGCTCGGCGTGGCGTCGTGCGGTCGGTGATCCCCACCGCTCTGCAGTTCCTGGCCTGCTACCGGGCCGCGGCGATGCTGGCGCAGTCCGACGTGAGCGGCGTGTGCTGCTGCGGCGGCATCCCGATCCCGTTCCGCTTCCCGCTCCGCTAGGTCCGCGCGGCCCGGGTGACGCAGCCGCCCGGGCCGGTGAGGGACCCGGCCCGGGCGGTCAGCGCGTCGGCGTCAGTTGCGGTTGATCGTGAACGTCGACGTCGTGTTCCTGATGTCCTGCGCGTTCCCGCTCATCCGCAGGTTGGTGAACGTCGCCGAGCCGACCGCGGGCCCCTGCCCGGCCTCGGGCATCTCGTTGACCCAGATGCCGAACCCGGACTTCGCGTCCCACGCGTCGCCGCTCTTGCGGGCCCCGGTGATCGACACGTTCGTGAACGTCGTGTCGGTGATCGGGTTCTGCGGCTGACCGCCGACGTAGTTCGTCTGGAACATGATCCCCGAGTAGGTCGGGTCGACGATGTCGACGTCGCTCACCCGGATCCCCTGGAACTTCTTCGACGCGGAGAACACCCAGATCGCGGGGAACGTCTGGTTGCCCCAGAAGTGCCCGCCGGCGCGCACGATCGAGATGTTCTGGAAGCTCGTCGGCGCGGCGGACCCGAACTCGTCCATCGGGTAGCCGAAGTCGAGCGAGCTGATCGTGATGCCGGAGTACACGAGCGTGTCCGCGATGTAGATGTTGCGGAACGTGTTCCCGTACCCGCCGTAGACGGCCAGGCCCGCGGCCCGCCACGTGACCAGCGACGTCAGGTTCTCGTAGACGTTGCCCGTCTGGCCGGTGCCGCCCGCGTCGGTCGCGGCGAACAGCGCGAACGAGTCGTCGCCCGTGCCGCGTGCCTCGATGTTCGCGACGCGGTTGTTCGCCGACCCGTTGGTCATGTTGATGCCGTCGGCGAACGTGTTCCGGATGCGCGAGTTCGTGATCGTCGAGGAGTCCATGTTGGACGCCCAGAACATGCAGATCATGTGCTCGACCCAGAGGTCGTCGACCGTCATGTTCGCGACGTTCGTGAAGTCGAGGACCTTGCCCGGCCCGTCGATCCGCGACGTGTAGTTGCCGAAGTACGCGAAGCCCCGCCACTTCGACCCGTTCGCCGACGCCTCCGCGCGGAAGCCGACGTCGGTGTTCTCCTGCCCGCTCGGCGCGAAGAAGCGCGTGAACCAGGGCCCGGCGCCGACGATGTCGACCGCCTTGCCGTACACCTGGAACTTCGAGCTCGTGCTGTAGTCGCCGGTCGGCAGGTAGACGCCCTTGAGCGCGCCCGTCGTGTCCATGCGCACCTTGTCGAGCGCGTCCTGCACCGCCTGGTGCGTGAAGCCGGTGGGCTGCACGTACTGGGCCGGGTTCGGGTTGGGGTTCGCCGTCGCGAGCTCGGTGTTGACGAAGTCGACCGTGACGGGCTGCGGGTTGCTCGCGGTGCGCTGCAGGCGGATGGTCGCGCCGGCCGGGACCGTCGTGCCGAGGAGCGTGCTCGCCTCGTCGTAGATGTGCCGCGGCCCTCCCGAGCCCGGCTGGTTGTTGGGGTTGGTCTCGTTGCCGTAGAGCCACGCGAACCGCGAGGTCAGGTCGAGACGCTTGAGAAACGTCCCGTTCACCAGGATGTCGATGCTGCCGTTCTGGCCCGTCCCGGCGGCGTTGTCCGGGATCGAGAAGCGCGTGACGAGGGTGTTCGTCGGGTTCTTGAGCGTCCACTCGACGTAGGCACCCGTGGCCGACAGCGTGGCCGCGCGCCGGCCCGACGCCTCGCCCGCGAGGTCGCCGACCGTGCGGTTCGGCCCGACGAGCACCGCGCCGCCGCCCGTGCGGCCGTCCTCCGCCTCGTACATGTCGAACGGCAGGTGCGCGCCGCGGCCGACGTAGATCCCGCCGGTGACGACGTTGTTCGTCTGCTTGCCGGGCACCTCGGTGCTGTCGGCGGCGACCGCGCTGGACACCGTGTAGGTGCCGTTCGCGGCGGTCCACGTGCCGAGGTTCACGGTGGCGCTCGTCGCGCCCGCCGCGATCGCGCCGCTGGGGGACCCGGTGAGCGTCTTCACGACGGTGCCCGTGGTCGAGTCCTTGATCGTCACTGTGAGCGCGTGCGTGCCCGACGACGTCGCGACGTTGCCGTTGTTCGCGACCGCGCCGGTGAACGTGACGACCGCGCCGGCCGCCGGGTTGCCCGGGCTCCAGCTCACGACGGGCACGAGGTCCGACGTGGGCACGGGCGCGACGACGAGCCTCGTCGGGCTGCTGTACGCGTTGTTCGACTCGTCCTGCTCGACGACGGTGCCTGCCGGGTCGGCCGTCGCGCCGACCGTGTACGAGCCCGCGGCGCGCGCGCCGATCGACGCCGTGACCGTGGCGGTCGCGCCCGCGGCGATCGCGCCGACGGACGCGGTGGCGGCCGTCTGCCCGTCGACCTGGAAGGCGACCGACGTCGCGGCCGACGCGGCCGTCCCGGCGTTGCGGACCGTCGCGCTGAGCGTGACGGCCGTCGACTCCGTGGGGTTCGCGGGGGACGACGTGACGCTCGTGACGGTGAGGTCCGGGTTGGGTGCGGGCGTCCCGAGCACCTGGAGCTCGGCGACCTGCCCGTTGCCGGCCCCGGTGTTGCCCGTGAACACGAGGCGGACGTCGGACGCGGTGCCGCTGACCGGGACGGTGACGGTGTTGCCCGTCGACGGGCTGAACGCCCGGGCTGCGGACGGAGCGAGCGTCGTGAACGTGCCCGTGCCGGTCCGGCCCTGCACCTCGAACGTCTGCGTCCGGTTGCCCCACGCGGCGTCGGGGTTGAGCTTGACGACGACGCCCGAGAGCTGGCTCGCCGACGCGAGGCTCACCGTGAGGGTCGACGGGTACTGGCCGCCCGCACCCTCCCAGTACGTGCCGAGCTGCCCGTCGACGGCGTTGCCCGCGACGTAGGTCCACTCCGTCGACGACGCGACGATCGGCCGGTTCGCGGCCAGGTCCTTCCCGGTCGGGGGCGTGGTGGGCGTCGTCGGGGTGGGCGTCGGGCCGGCCGTGCCGTAGACCTCGAGCTCCGAGAGCTGCCCCGCGGGCCAACCGGTGTTCGCCGAGATGCTGAGCCGCACGAACCGCACGGAGGTGTCCGTGACGTCGACCGTGACGGTGTTGGCGGAGGTGGGCCCGAACGTGTACGCGGCCTGCGCCTTGAGCGTCGTGAACGTCGAGCCGTTCGTCGAGCCCTGCACGGTGATCGTCTGGGTCCTCGCCCCCCACCCGGCGGTGGGCAGCTTCAGCGCGAGGTCCGTGACCGTGGCGGCCGCACCCAGGTCGACTTGCACCCACTGCGGGAGCTGGTTGTTCGTCGACTCCCAGTACGTGGCCTGGTTGCCGTCGGTGACGTTGCCGGCGCCGTAGACGTCGGTCGAGCTGCTGGCCGTCGCGGGCCTGCCCGCGGCGAGGTTGACGGGCGCCGCGGCGGCACCCTGCGCGACGAGCGCGAGGCCGAGCGGTGCGATGAGCGCGGCCGTGGCGACCGCCACGACCGCGTGCCTGACGTTCCTTCTCATGGGTCGTCCTCGTTCTCCCGCCTCCTGCGGCGGGTCCGGGCCGAGCGCGTGGGTGCGGCCGGGCACGTCGCGGCCGTCGTCGGTCGCGTGCTCCCGGACGCGTCGCGGGGTCGCTGACCCCGCCGGCACGTGCACGGCGTTCAGTGGTGGGACCAGGAGCGACCGCTGAGTGCGCAGGCAGCGGCCCGACACCGTCGTGCAGGTGTTCCGCGCCACGCACAACTTTGTGCGTCGCGACTGTCGATTTCTTGCGGTGTCGTGGAGAGGACGATACGAATGCTCTGCGGGGGCAGTCAAGGGGCGACCCGCACGCGGGACATGTCGATGTTGACTGCGCACGGGTCGGCGCCACGGACGCCGTCGTGCACGCCGTCAGCGCGTGGCTCGTGCCGCCCGGGCCAGGTCCCGCACCGCGCTCTCGCAGTCGTCCCCGGCCTCGTCGACCTCCGCCTCGGCACCGTCGATCCGGACGAGTGCCGGCAGGTAGAACCGACGGGCGTAGGAGTGCGGGTTGAGAGCCCACGCCTCCCGGAGCGACGCACGTGCGCGCGCATGACGCAGGCGCCCGAGGCCGACAGCCGGCTGCTCGGTCGCGCACCACTCGCCCGCGGCGACGGCCTCGTCGAACCAGGTGAGCAGCATGTCACCGTCGTCGGCTGAGCCGTGGGCGCAGACGACGTCCTGCCCGAGTCCACGAAGCCAGTCGTCGTCCGCGTCGAGCCACGCCCGCGCGCGGGGGAGTGCCGCCGCGCCGAGGGCCGTGACGGCCGGCGCGAGGGACGAGACCACGCCGAGGCGGTTGCGCAGCCCCGTCCGTTCCGCCACGTCGAGCAGGACGAGATCTCCCCGGCGGGCGAGCTCACGGAACGCGGCGGTACGCACGCTCGAGGCAGGTCCGGTGGCCACCACGACCAGCTGGCCGGACGTGCGGTCCCGCAGGTCCGGTGGGGCCACGCGCAGCGGCGGCCGTGGCGCGCGCGCCAGTGCTGCGGCCACACGTGGATGGTCCGCCCAGGCCTGCCACGGGCTGTCGGCACGCCCCGTGACGACGTTGTCGAGCTCGTCGTCGAGGATCCTGTCGAGCACCACGTCCCGGAGTCGGTCCCTCCCCGCGGCTTCCGTCACCTCCCAGACGGTCTCGACCGTCCACCAGTCCGGCTCCGCGGCGGACTCGACGTAGCGCAGCAAGGACGCTGCGGCCTCGGTCGAACCGTCCCGGGCCAGCTCGACGAGCACCCCGAACGCCGTACCCGTCCGCAGGTCGGTGTCGTTCGCGTCGAGCGTGATCGCCGCGATCGGGATCCCGAGGCGGACGACGAGACGCGCGTGGTACGCGTCGCGCTCCTCCGTCTGGCGGTCCCAGCGGGGGTCGCTCGTGAGGCACGACAGGAGGTCGTCCGCTGCGCGCGTCGCCACGGCCTGCCGGAACCCCAGTCCGCGGCCGCGCTGGAGGGCGCCGAGCACCGTGTCGGCCGGTGCTCGTCCGTCGTCGTCCACGCGCGCAGTGTCGCAGCGGGAGGGTCGTCGAGCGGCCGTCTTTCTGCTCCGGCGGCGGTGTGGCCGGGACGTCGGCGCTCAGGACGGCGCCGTCCCGGCGGACCTCGCCGTCGCCCGGAGCCGGGCCTCGTCGGACCGGGGGAGGACGAGGGCCGAGGCGGCCAGGAGCGGTGCGACCAGGGCGACCGCAGCGGTCAGGCCTGCGCCCGCCGCGAGCAG
>NZ_JAAXOY010000850.1 GCF_012396155.1 Cellulomonas septica
CCCGCCGCGCCGGGTCGGCGACCAGCCGCGCGTGGGCGTGGACCGGCGTCGCCGCCGGCGTCCTCGGGATCGGCGCGATCCAGGCGTCGCTCGCCGCGGGCGTCGACTGGGAGAAGACCGCCGGCGACCCCGTCGCCATGATCGAGGACGCCGCGACCAAGCAGTCGACGTTCCTCGTGTTCCACGTGCTCGCCGCGCTCACCGTCGTCCTGCTGCCGATCTTCGGTGCCGGGCTGCGGCGGCGCCTCGACCAGCAGGCGCCCGCCGGGTCGCTGCACGGCGGTGTCGCCGCGGCCGGCCTGCTGCTCACCTCGGCCGCGATGCTGCTCGGCAGCGGCCTCGACACGCAGTTCACGTTCGCGTTCCAGGACACGTCGATGGTCGTCCCCGAGTCGGCCGCGTTCTACACCGACTGGGTCGCGACCATCCCGTGGCTGTGGCTCGGCGCGGGCCTGTCCGCGCTCGCGCTCGGCGTCGCGTCGCTGCGGCACGCCGCCGCGCCGAGGTGGATCGGGTGGGTCAGCGTCGTCCTCGGCGCGCTCACGGTCCTCACCGGCATCTCGCCGTTGCAGTACCTCGCCGGGTTCGTCGGGCCCCTCTGGCTCGTCGTCGTCGCGCTGGGCTTCGCGCTCGGCGACCGGCGCTGAACGACCGCACTCCCGCGGAGCCGCGCGTGCCACCGCACGACGAGCGGTACGACCTCGTCCGGTTCACCCGGGCGGGGTCGTACCCGTCCCCTCCAGGCAGCCCCTACGGTGACGCCATGACGACGGCCGTGGTCGCGCGTCGCAGCGGCCGGCCCCGCACCGCCGTCGCGCTCGCGCTGGTGACCTACCTGCTCACGCTCACGGGCGTGCTGCTCCTCGTCGGCGCGCGCGAGCCCGCGACGCCCGAGCTGCTGTTCACCGCCGTCGACGTCATGGTCGGGCTGGTCTACGGCACGGTCGGCGCGGTCATCGTCGCGCGCCGGTCGCACGTCGTCGGCTGGCTCGTCGTCGTGACGGGCGTCGGCGGTGCGCTGGCGACGCTCGGCAGCGGATGGGGCGCCTACCAAGGCGCGCACCCGGCGCTGCCCCCGCTGCCGGCCGTCGCGTCGCTCGTCAGCTGGGCGTGGGTGCCCGGCACGCTGGCCCTGTTCCTCGTCGTGCCGTGGCTCGTCCGCGAGACGCGCCCGTCGTGGTGGGACCGGGCCGGCCTCGTGCTGGGCGTCGCGACG
>NZ_JAAXOY010000851.1 GCF_012396155.1 Cellulomonas septica
TGCGGACCGCGAGGAGCCCCGCGTTGCGCGCACCGCCGACCGAGACGGTCGCGACGGGGACGCCCGCGGGCATCTGGACGATCGACAGCAGCGAGTCGAGGCCGTCGAGGTGCGCGAGCGGCACGGGCACGCCGACGACGGGCAGCGTCGTGACCGACGCGAGCATGCCCGGCAGGTGGGCCGCTCCCCCGGCACCGGCCACGACCACGCGCAGCCCGCGCGCGGCGGCGGTCCGGCCGTAGTCGACCATCTTGTCCGGCTGGCGGTGGGCCGACACCACGTCGACCTCGTACGGCACGCCGAACTCGTCGAGCGCGAGCGCGGCGGCCTCCATGACGGGCCAGTCCGAGTCCGAGCCCATCACGATCCCGACCAGGGGCTGCGTCGTGGTCACGGTGTCTCCGTCCGTGCGGTCCGCGGCACGCGCGCCGGGACGAGGTGGTGGGGTCGTCAGGGCTGCTCGCCGCGCAGGAGCGCGGCGGCGTCCCGGGCGCGGCGACGCACCTCGTCGAGGTCGTCGCCGCTGACGTTCACGTGCCCGAGCTTGCGGCCCGGGCGGACCTGCTTGCCGTACAGGTGGACCTTCGCCTGCGGGTCCGCCGCGGCGACGTCGTCGAGCGCGTCGGTGAGCTCGTCGAGCGCGCTGCCGAGCACGTTGGCCATCACGGTCCAGGGGGCGCGCGCCGACGTGTCGCCCAGCGGCAGGTCGAGGACCGCCCGCAGGTGCTGCTCGAACTGGCTGGTGACCGCGCCGTCGATCGTCCAGTGGCCCGAGTTGTGCGGACGCATCGCGAGCTCGTTCACGAGCACGGTCGGGGCGCCGTCGTGCCCGGCGACCTCGAACAGCTCGACCGCGAGCACGCCCACGACGTCGAGCCCCTCGGCGACGCGCACCGCGACGTCGAGGGCCTGGTCCCGGGTCGCGGGGTGCAGGTCGGGTGCGGGCGCCACAACCTCGGCGCACACGCCGTCGCGCTGCACGGACTCGACCACGGGCCACGTCCGGACCTCGCCGCTCGGGCGCCGCGCCACGAGGACCGCGAGCTCGCGGGTGAACGGCACCTTCTCCTCAGCGATGAGGGCCGCGCCCGACCCGTCGGCGGCGGCCGCGAGCCAGTCGGCGGCCTCGTCGGCCGACCGGACCACCCGCACGCCCTTGCCGTCGTAGCCGCCGCGCGTGGTCTTCACGACCGCCTGGTCGCCGTTCGCGGCGAGGAACTCGCGCAGGTCGTCGGCGTCCGCGACGGGTGCCC
>NZ_JAAXOY010000852.1 GCF_012396155.1 Cellulomonas septica
CCGGGGGTGCGCCGGCGCCGGGCGTCAGGGGGCGGTGACGACGAGCCGACCGGACGCGCCGGACTCGGCGTCGCTCATCGCGTGCGACACGAACGGGTAGGTGCCGGGCTGCGGGATCGTCAGCTCGACGAAGCCGCCCTCGGCGGGGGCCAGAGACAGCACCTGCGCGCCGCCCGTGCCCGTCGAGCCGCCGTCGCGCAGCACCCAGTCGCCCTCGCGGTACAGCGTGTCGAACTGCGCGCCGACCACGTGGAACGCCGACGACAGGTTGGGTCCCGCGTCGAGGACCCAGAACCGGACGCGGTCGCCGGCGGTCACCCGCAGCGGGCGGTCGCGGTACTGGTGCGCGTAGCCGTTGAGGACGACGAGGTCGGGGACGCGCGTCGCGAGGCGAGCCGGGTCCGCGACGCCGCCCTGCGGCCCGAGGTAGAGCTCGGACTGCACGACGACGTACTCGTGGTCGACCGGCGGCAGCCCCGGCGGGTCGATCACGACGGCGCCGACCATCCCGTTCGCGATGTGCAGGCTCATCGGCATCGTCGAGCAGTGGTACATCCAGATGCCGCTGCGCGTCGCCGTGAACGTGAACGTGAGCGACTCCCCCGGCGGGATCGTGCGCATCGTGTCGTCGGGGACCAGCTCGCCCGCGTGGAAGTCGATCGAGTGGCCGATCGACCCGTCGTTGACGAGCGTGATCTCGAACCGGTCCCCGACCTGCCCGCGCAGCACCGGCCCCGGTGCGGTGCCGTCGAACGTCCACAGCGTCTGGGTCACGCCGGGTGCGACCTCGCGCTCGACCTCGCGGACCGTGATCGTGCGGCGGTGCGTGCGGCCCGCGTCCTGCGACGGTGGTGCGGCGGCGTCGCGCGCGACGAAGTCGTCGGCGGGTGCGGCCATGAGGTCGAGGTCCTCCGCCGCGGACGGGCCGGTCGCGGCCGGGCCCGTCGATCCGTGGCCGGAGTGGCCGGCGTGCGCGTCCGCCGTGTCCTCGCCGGCCTCCGCGTCCGCGGGGCCGTCCACCGTCACCGTGCCGCCGACCGCCACGATGTCGAGCGTCATGCCCATGTACCGGTGCCCGGCGACCGCGCACCAGGCGTCGACGGACCGCCCGACCACGCCGACGTCGAGCGTCGCGGATCCCCCGGGCGCGAGCCGGCCCGTCGTCGCACCCGTCGCGAGCGTGAGGTCGTGCACGTCGTCGTCCCCGTTGACGAGCTCGACCACGAGCCGGTCACCCGCGGGCACCTCGAT
>NZ_JAAXOY010000853.1 GCF_012396155.1 Cellulomonas septica
GGGCCCTCGCGACGTACGCGCGCGCGGCGCTCAACTCGGACGAGGACGACGAGGCGGAGCGCGCCGCGGGCGAGGCCGTGGAGGTCGCGCGCGAGGTCGGCGCCGTGGACGCTGAGGCCGACGCGCTGACGACGCTCGCGGTGCTGGTGGTCGACGACCAGGACCGGGCTGCGGGGCTGCTCGCCGACGCGCTCGTGCTCGCGCGGCGGTCGGGCGACCTGTCGACCGAGCTGCGCACCATGTACAACCTCGCGAACAACCGGTACTACGCGGGCGACGTCGCGCGGGCCACCGAGATCGGCGACGAGGCCGTCGAGCGCGCGCGGTCGTCGGGGATGCTGTGGAGCACCTACGCGATCGAGATGCTCATGCTCGGGCACCTGTTCCGGTTCGTGCAGGGCGACCTGTCCCCCGGGCCGGTCCGCACCGACATCCCGGAGCCGCTCGCGCCGACCGAACGCCTCATGACCCTGTACGCGGCGGTCGCGCGCGGCGACGACGACGCGGTCGAGCGGGGCCGGACGCTCGAGGCGCACTGGTCGCGCGACGGGATCCTCGCGCTGGTGGGCGGCGGCTGCACGGTCGACGCCCTCACGTGGCGCGGCGAGCTCGACGAGGCGGTCGACCTCGCGCTGCGCGTCATCGAGCACCTCGGTCGCGAGTGGAGCGACTACTTCCTGGGCGGCATCTGGCTGTCGGCGCTGGGGCTGTCCGCGCTCGCCGACGCCGCCGCGCAGGAGCGCCTGCTCGGCCGCGACCACCCGGACACGCTGACGAGCCGCAACGACATGGCGCCGTTCCACCGCGACGCCCGCCGCCTCGACCGCACCCTGCCGCTCCTGGAGGCGACGCTGCGGGACGCCGAGCGCGCGCTCGGCCCGGACCACCCCGTGACGCTGACGAGCCGCGGGAACCTCGCCCTCGCGTACCGCGACGCCCGGCGTCCCGACCTCGCGCTGCCGCTGCTGGAGCGCATGCTCGCCGACGCCGAGCGCACGCACGGCCACCAGCACGCCGACACCCTCACGAGCCGCAGCGTGCTCGCGCTCGCCTACCACGACGCCGGCCGGCTGGACCGGGCGATCCCGCTGCTGGAGAGCACGCTCGCGGACCGCGAGCGCCTCCTGGGACCGGACCACCCCGAGGCGCTGACCAGCGCGAACAACCTGGGCCTCGCCTACCGGGACGCCGGCCGGCTGCGCGACGCGGTGCGCGTGCTCGAGCGCGTCATGGCGGACCGG
>NZ_JAAXOY010000854.1 GCF_012396155.1 Cellulomonas septica
CGACGGTCCCGCGGGCCCGTCCGGGTCGACGGCGCCCCTGTCGGGGGCCGTGCCGGTGGTCGGAGCGGGCGGTGCGGCAGGCCGACCCACGGGTGGGGCGCACGGGATCGTGCTCGTCGCCGACGACGGCGAGCGGCTGCTCGTCACCGGGCTCACGCTGATCGGGCGCAACCCCGAGCCGCGTCCCGGCGAGGTCGTCGCCGGGCTGGTCCCGATGATCGACATGACCCGGTCGGTGTCGAAGACGCACGCGTCGGTCCGCTGGGACGGCGCGACGCTGTGGGTCGCCGACCGCGGGTCCACGAACGGCACGGCGCTGGTGCGTCCGGGTGCGCAGCCGATGCGGCTCGGCACGGCGACGGAGGAAGAGGCCCCGGTGGGCTCCCAGCTGCGGCTCGGGGAGCGCGTGTTCCGCGTGGAGGCGACGGCATGACGGTTCCGCACCCGGCGCTGGACGCGCGCGCGGGCGAGGTCCTGGTGACCGAGACGCGCGCCGAGGTCGCGTACCTCAGCGAGACGCGCGCCGACCTGCTGGTGCGTGCGCGCACCGACGGGCGGCGGGTCGCGCTCGTGAGCGACGAGGTGACGCGGCTGTCGTACCCGATGCGCGAGGCGCTGCGGGACTCGGGCGGCGCGTGGGTCGTGCGCGGGATCGACGGCACGCTGCGCGACGGGTCCGACGGGCGGCGGCTGTCGTCGGTCGGCGAGATCGCGACGCGCGGGCCGATCACGGCCGCCGAGGACGTCGCCGTGCGGTTCCTGCGCCCGGTCGCCCCCCAGTCGGTCCAGCTCGTCGTGTCGCAGGCCGTGCGGCACCGCGCGACGGTCGACACGCAGCTCGGCGGCACCGCGGAGCTGTTCGCCGAGGACCTGACGGGTGCGGCCCCGAGCGGCTGGGGTGCGCACGAGCCCGCGGTCGTCGCGTGGGACCGTGCGCGGCTGACGGAGCTCGCGCGGAACCGGATGCCGGAGGAGACGACGGTCGTCGTCGCCGGCACGCCCGAGCGGCCGCTGGTCGGCACCATCCGCACGACCCGCACCGAGCACGGCCTGGAGGAGACGACGCAGCTCGTCGTCGGCGTCGGCGCACCGGGCAGCCCGCAGGCGCGCGCCGCGATCGACGCGCTCCCCGGCACGTTCGAGCGGCTCGCGACGCGCAGCATGCCGCTGTTCGGCCTCGTCATGGGTCGGCAGGGCCGCCGCGACCTCACGTTCCCGTCCGTCCTCGAGGCGCCGCCCG
>NZ_JAAXOY010000855.1 GCF_012396155.1 Cellulomonas septica
CATCGCCGAACCCATTCAGGGCGAGGGCGGTGACCGGCATATGCGGCCGGAATTCCTGCGGACCATGCAGGAGCTGTGCCACGACAACGACGCGCTGTTCGTCCTCGACGAGGTGCAGACCGGCATGGGCCGGACGGGCTCGTGGCTCGCGTACCAGCAGCCGGAGATCGGCGGCGGCATCGTGCCGGACGCGGTCACGCTCGCGAAGGGTCTCGGCGGCGGGTTCCCCGTCGGCGCGCTCGTCGCGTACGGCGAGCGGACGGCCACGCTGCTGGGCCGCGGCCAGCACGGCACCACGTTCGGCGGCAACCCGGTCGCCGCGGCGGCGGGGCTGGCGACGATCGCGGTCATCGAGCGCGACGGGCTCCTGGAGCACGTGCGCACGCTGGGCGTCTCGTTGCGCGACCGCGTCGCCGGCCTCGGTCACCCCCTCGTGACCGACGTGCGCGGCGCGGGTCTCCTGATCGCGATCGAGCTCGCCCGGCCCGTCGCGCCGCAGGTCGCCGCGGCGGCGCTCGACGCGGGCTTCGTCGTCAACCCGTGCACGCCGACCACGATCCGGCTCGCGCCGCCGTTCGTCCTCACCGAGGAGCAGGCCGGCACGTTCGTCGACTTCCTCGCAGCCGTCCCGGCGGACCTGGGGGCCGACGCATGACGCGGCACTTCCTGCGCGACGACGACCTGACGCCCGCGGAGCAGCGCGAGGTCCTCGAGCTCGCGCTCGCGTTCCGCGACGACCGGTACGTGCGCCGCCCGCTCGTCGGCCCGCGCGCGGTCGCGGTGATCTTCGACAAGCCCACGCTGCGCACCCAGGTGTCGTTCACGACGGGCATCGCGGAGCTCGGCGGCTACCCGCTGCTCGTCGAGGGCAAGCTCGCGCAGATCGGCGTGCGCGAGTCCGTTGCCGACACCGCGCGCGTGCTCGGCCGGCAGGTCGCCGCGGTCGTCTGGCGGACGTTCGAGCAGTCACGGCTCGACGAGATGGCGCAGCACGCGGGCGTCCCCGTCGTGAACGCGCTCACCGACCTCTTCCACCCGTGCCAGGTGCTCGCGGACCTCGCGACGGTCGCGCTGCACCGCGGCGGCGTCGGGCGGCTCGCGGGCCAGACGCTCGCGTACGTGGGCGACGGCGCGAACAACATGGCGCACTCCTACCTGCTGGGCGGCGCGACCGCCGGCCTGCACGTGCGGATCGGCACGCCCGACGGCTACCCGCCCGACGCGCGCGTCCTCGCCG
>NZ_JAAXOY010000856.1 GCF_012396155.1 Cellulomonas septica
CCGGCCCGGTGCGCGCGCGTCCGAGGGGCGCGTCGGCGGGGCGACCGGGCCGGGCGTCGAGGGACCGTCCGCCGCGGTCTGAGAGACGCACCACACCCCCGGCCCGGGGCGTGGACGGCGCCGGGGAGCCGCTCGGCGAGCGACTACGATGGGAGGACGGGCGGACGCCCGGCCCTCCACCCGCACCACATCATGTGAGGCTCGACGTGACCAGCGAGAACACCCAGCCGACCACCACGACGCAGGAGCCGACCGTCGGCACCGCGCGGGTCAAGCGCGGCATGGCGGAGATGCTCAAGGGCGGCGTGATCATGGACGTCGTCACCGCGGAGCAGGCGAAGATCGCCGAGGACGCGGGTGCCGTCGCCGTCATGGCGCTCGAGCGCGTCCCGGCCGACATCCGTGCGCAGGGCGGCGTCGCGCGCATGAGCGACCCGGACCTCATCGACGGGATCATCGAGGCCGTCTCCATCCCCGTCATGGCGAAGGCGCGCATCGGCCACTTCGTCGAGGCGCAGGTCCTGCAGTCGCTCGGTGTCGACTACGTCGACGAGTCCGAGGTGCTGACGCCCGCCGACTACGCGCACCACATCGACAAGTGGGCGTTCACCGTCCCGTTCGTCTGCGGGGCGACCAACCTGGGCGAGGCGCTGCGCCGCATCACCGAGGGCGCCGCGATGATCCGCTCCAAGGGCGAGGCCGGCACCGGTGACGTGTCGAACGCCACGACCCACATGCGCACGCTGCGCGACGAGATCCGCCGCCTGACGTCGCTCCCCGAGGACGAGCTGTACCTGGCCGCCAAGGAGCTGCAGGCGCCGTTCGACCTCGTCAAGGAGGTCGCGACCGCCGGCAAGCTGCCCGTCGTCCTGTTCACCGCGGGCGGCATCGCCACGCCGGCCGACGCCGCGATGATGATGCAGCTCGGCGCGGAGGGCGTCTTCGTCGGGTCGGGCATCTTCAAGTCCGGCAACCCGGCCGAGCGTGCCGCCGCGATCGTCAAGGCGACGACGTTCTACGACGACCCCGACGTCGTCGCGAAGGTCTCCCGCGGCCTCGGCGAGGCCATGGTCGGCATCAACGTCGACGACGTGCCGGTGCCGCACCGTCTCGCCGAGCGGGGCTGGTGACCTCCGACCCGCACGGACCCGGGGCCGCGGACGGCATGACGTCGTCCGCGGCCCTCGGCCTGCCCGGCGGCGACGCGGCCACGGTCGCGG
>NZ_JAAXOY010000857.1 GCF_012396155.1 Cellulomonas septica
CGGCGTCGTCCGCGCCCGGCGCGTCGGCCACGATCGCGCCGTCCGACGGCGGGGCGGGAGGCGGTCCTGCGGCGCTGGGGGTCATCCGGGAAGTCTCCGTGGGGTGCGGTCGCCCCGCACGTCGGACGGGACGCGGACGGGCGTGCGGGGAGCCGTGGCGGTCACGACGACAGCATCCGCAGCGTCTCGCGCTCGGCGACGCGCTGGGACCGCGTGGGCCGGATCGTCTCGCCGCGCTCCCACAGGTCGACGACGCGCGGGTCGATGTACGACGCCCGGCACACCGCGGGCGTGTTGCCCAGCTCCTCGGCGACGTCCTTGACGACCTGCGTGACGACCTTGCGGCGCGCACGGTCGCTGCGCGGGGCCGGCCCGACGGCCGCGAGCCCGCGCGCCGCGAGCACCGTCGCGTGCCACGTCCGGAAGTCCTTCGCCGACGCGTCGTCGCCGAGCCGCAGCTTGACGTACTGGCCGACGTCGGCGCTCGTCACGTCGTGCCATCCGCCGTCGTCGTCCTGCCACGCGAGCAGGTCCTCCATGTCGTCGCGCCGCCGCACGAGCGTCCGCACGAGCGTCGCGACCACGTCGTCCTCGACGACCGTGTCCCGCACCTGGCCCGACTTCGCGGGGAAGTGCAGGTGCACGCGTCCCTCGTCGGAGCCGGGCTCGGGCGGCAGGACGCGGACGTGGTCCTTGCGGAGCGTCGCGAGGCCGTACGAGCCGTGCTTCGCGGCGTAGCCCTCGCCCCCGACCCGCAGGTACGCGAGGTCGAGCAGCCGGAACGCGAGCGCGAGCGCCTTCTGCTTCGGCATGCCCGGCAGCTCGAGGTCGCGCTCGACGTGCTTGCGTGCCGTCGGAAGCCGGCGGGCGACGTCGAGCACGTGGTCGTGCTTGAGCCGGTCGCGCCGCAGCCGCCACTGCGCGTGGTACAGGTACTGGCGGCGTTCCGCGTCGTCGAGACCGGCCGCCTGGATGTGGCCGTTGGGCCACGGGCTGATCCACACGTCGCGCCACGCGGGCGGGATCGCGAGCCCCGTGATCCGCTCGAGGTGCTCGTCCTCCGTGATGCGCACGCGCTGCACGTCGAGGTAGACGAACCCCTTGCCCGCGCGGCGGCGGGTCCAGCCGGGGGCGTCGATGCGGACGCGGCGGAGGCGAGCCATGCCGGGAGTGTCACCCGGCGGCGCGCGTCCCGCGCGGCGAGCGGCCG
>NZ_JAAXOY010000858.1 GCF_012396155.1 Cellulomonas septica
CCGTCAGGCGGCGCCGGCCGCGAGCAGGCCGCGGCGGACGAGCAGCGGTGCGATGTCCGCGTCGCGGCCCCGCAGGTCGCGGAACGACGCGAGCGGGTCGCGCGAGCCGCCGCGCGACAGCAGCCGCGCACGGAACACGTCGCCGTTCTCGCGGCGCAGGCCGCCGTTCTCGCGGAACCACTCGACGGTGTCGGCGTCGAGCACCTCCGACCAGATGTAGGAGTAGTAGCCGGCCGAGTACCCGCTCGCGAAGACGTGGTTGAAGTACGTCGTCCGGTAGCGCGGGGGCACGGGCGCGAAGTCGACGCCCGCCGCCGCGAGCGCGGCCGCCTCGAACGGCTCGACGTCCGCGGGGTCGGTCGGGACGTGCTCGGGGGCGAGCCGGTACCAGGCCTGGTCCAGCAGCGCGGCGGCGAGGTACTCGGTGGTCGCGAAGCCCTCGCCGTCCTGGCGGGCGTCGAGGAGCGTCTGCACCCACTCGCCGGGCATGGGCTCGCCCGTCTCGTGGTGCACCGCGTACGACGCGAGGATCCGCGGCTCCCACGCCCACATCTCGTTGACCTGCGAGGGGTACTCGACGAAGTCGCGGGGCACCTCGGTGCCCGACTGCGACGGGAACCGGACGGCGGAGAGCAGGCCGTGCAACGCGTGGCCGAACTCGTGGAACAGCGTGATGACCTCGTCCCAGGCGAGGAGCGTCGGCTCGCCCGGCGGCGGCTTGGGGATGTTGAGGTTGTTCACGACGACGGGCGGGTGGTCGAGCAGGGTCGACTGGTCGACGAGGTTGTTCATCCACGCGCCGCCGCGCTTGGAGCCGCGCGTCCAGAAGTCGCCGAGGAACAGGCCCAGGCCCGAGCCGTCGGCGTCGAACACCTCGAACACCCGGACGTCGGGGTGGTAGCCCGTGAGGTCGTGCCGCTCGGCGAACGTGAGCCCGTAGAGCGCGGTCGCGGCGCGGAAGACCCCGTCGGCGAGCACGCGCTCGAGCTCGAGGTAGGGCCGCAGGCGTGCGTCGTCGAGCGCGCGCCGCTCCTGCCGGACCTGCTCGGCGTAGTAGGCCCAGTCCCACGGCTCGAGCGTCGCGCCGGGGTGGTCGCGCTCGAGGACCTCCCGCAGCGCGGCAGCCTCGTCGCGCGCGTTGGCGACGGCCACGGGGGCGAGGCGCGCGAGCAGGTCCGCGACGGCGTCGGCCGAGCC
>NZ_JAAXOY010000859.1 GCF_012396155.1 Cellulomonas septica
GGCGTCGGGCGGGGCGTCCGCGCCGCGCGGGCGTCAGGCTGGTGGGCGTCGCGCTCGGCGAGGCCCGCGAGCATCGCGTTGTACTCGTCGAGCTCGAGGTCGCCCTCGCGGTCGACCTTCCGGTCCCGTCGGCGCGCGGTCCGCTCGTCGTCGCGCGCCCACGCGAACCCGACGCCGATCGCGAGCGCGAGCGTCGGGATCTCGCCGATGCCCCACGTGATCGCGCCGCCGATCTGCTGGTCGGCGAGCGCGCTCGGTCCCCACGGACGCCCCATGAGCCCGAACCAGTCGGCGACCAGGAGCGTCTCCCCCGAGACGAGCGCGACGCCGAAGAACGCGTGGAACGCCATGGTCGCGAACAGCAGCAGGAGCCGCTGCGGGTACGGGAGGCGGCGCGGGCCGGGGTCGATCCCGACGAGCGCGTTGACGAACAGGTACCCGGCGAGCGTGAAGTGCACGACCATCGCGAGGTGCCCGACCGGGGACCGCAGCGACCACTCGAACAGGCCGGTGTAGTAGAAGGCGATCATCGAGCCGACGAAGTTGACGGCCGCGACGACGGGGTGCGCGAGGAACGACCCGACGCGGCTGTGCACCAGCACGAGGATCCACTCGCGCGGGCCGCGGGAGACGTCGTCGCGCAGGCGCGTCGAGCGGACGGGCAGCGCACGCAGCGCGAGCGTCACGGGCGCGGACAGCGCGAGGAAGATCGGCACGACCATCGCGAGCACCATGTGCTGCACCATGTGCGCGCTGAACAGCACGTGGCCGTAGAGCGCCGGGCCGCCGGACGTCGTCCAGCCGAACAGCAGCATCCCGACGGTCCACGACGCGGTGCGCGCCCACGACCACGTGTCGCCGCGCCGACGCAGCCGCAGCACCCACCGCCAGTAGACGACGAGACCTGCGACGGCGGCCGACGCCAGCAGCAGGTCCCAGCGCCACTCGGTGAGCCAGCGCAGCGTCGTCGGCTCGGGCGGGAGGGGGTGGCCCGTGAGGCGGTACGCGGGCGACGGGTCGACGGGCGGCTCCTCGGGCACGGGCGGCGCGGTCGAGCCGAGGGCGACGGCGACGCCCGAGACGGCACCCATGACGGCGAGCTCGACGAGCACGAGCCGCCAGAAGAGCGCGCTGCTCGCACGTCGCGCGGCGTCGACAGCAGCAGCGGTCGCCGTCGTGCCGCGTGCGCCGGTCGAC
>NZ_JAAXOY010000086.1 GCF_012396155.1 Cellulomonas septica
CGCGCTCGCCCGGGCTCGTGCCGCCGCGGCCACGCCGTCGTCGTCCGGCCCGGCCCCCGAGGTCAAGCCCACGGCACCGTCGCTCGCCGAGCTGCGGCAGCCGACGGCCCGCCAGTTCGGCCTCTACACCCCGCAGGCCCCGTTCAGCTGGGCCGAGCAGGACGCGGTCGCCGCGCAGGTCGGGACGCAGCCGAGCATCGTCGGCTACTTCCAGGGCTGGGACGGCAATTTCCGCGCCGACGCCGTGACCCGCTCGTGGGCCAAGGGCGCCATGCCCATGCTCACGTGGGAGTCGCGCAACCTCGCCACGGCGAACGACGTCGTCGAGGAGCCCGAGTGGTCCCTCAAGGAGATCATCAACGGCCGCTACGACGACTACCTGCGCCAGTACGCCGCGGACGTCACCGCCCTCGGCCTGCCCGTCGCGATCCGTCTCGACCACGAGATGAACGCGTCCTGGTACCCGTGGAACGAGCAGGGCTCCGGCGGCGCGTCCGTCAACGGCAACAGCCCCGGCGAGTACGTGGCCATGTGGCGTCACGTGCACGACGTCTTCGAGGCCGCCGGTGCGAACCAGTACGTGCTGTGGGTGTGGGCGCCGAACATCGTCAACAACCTGCCCGCCGCGAACCAGTCGCTCGCCTACACGAAGTCGCTCTACCCGGGTGACGAGTACGTCGACTGGGTCGGCCTGTCCGGCTACTACCGGCCGCCGTACCGCGACGGCCAGACGCCCACGTTCGCGTGGACCTTCGACAAGTCGCTCGACCAGCTGCGCGCCATCACGCACAAGCCGATCTTCCTCGCGGAGATCGGGGCGTCGGAGAGCGGCGGCCAGAAGGCCGCGTGGGTCACCGACCTGTTCGACGCGCTGGCGAAGCCGGAGAACGCCGACGTCGTCGGGTTCGCCTGGTTCAACCACGCCGTCACCACCATCAGCCAGGGCGAGCGGATCACCAACGACTGGCGCGTCGAGTCGCGCGCCGACTCCCTCGCCGCCTTCGTCGAGGGTCTGCACGACCCCGCCGCAGGCTTCGCCCTCCCGGGCGGTGCGTCATGACGCCCGCGACGCCCACCGCCAACCCCCGCCGTTCAAGGAGAACCGACATGACCGAGCAGCAGACCCCCGACCTCACGGTCGCGGACCACTCCCCCCGACGCGTCTTCGACGCCGACGCCCCCGCCCCCCGCATCTCGGTGCTCGGCACCGGCTACCTCGGCGCCACGCACGCCGTGTCGATGGCCGCGCTCGGCATGGAGGTCGTCGGCTACGACGTCGACCCCGCCAAGGTCGCCGCGCTCCAGGCCGGCAAGGTGCCCTTCTACGAGCCCGGGCTGCCCGAGCTCCTCGAGGAGCAGCTCGCCACCGGTCGCCTGCGCTTCACCTCCGACGTCGCCGAGGCCGTGGCCTTCGCGGACGTGCACTTCGTGTGCGTCGGCACGCCGCAGACCAAGACGAGCCACGCCGCGAACCTGTCGTTCGTCGAGGCCGCGACCACGGCCATCGCGGAGAACCTCACGCACGACGCGCTCATCGTCGGCAAGTCCACCGTGCCCGTCGGCACCGGTGCCCGTCTGCGCGAGCTCGTCGCGCAGAAGGCCCGCACGGACGTCCGCGTCGAGCTCGTGTGGAACCCCGAGTTCCTCCGCGAGGGCAAGGCCGTGCAGGACACGCTGCACCCCGACCGCATCGTCATGGGCGGCACCACCGCCGACTCCGAGGCCGTGCTGCGCCGCGTCTACGCGACGCCCATCGCCGAGGGCTCGCCGGTCGTCGTCTGCGACCTGCCCACCGCCGAGCTCGTCAAGGTGAGCGCCAACGCGTTCCTCGCGACCAAGATCTCGTTCATCAACGCGATCGCCTCCGTCTGCGAGGCCGCCGACGCCGACGTGACCGTCCTCGCCGACGCACTCGGCCACGACGTCCGCATCGGCCGCCAGTTCCTGGACGCCGGTCTCGGCTTCGGCGGCGGCTGCCTCCCCAAGGACATCCGCGCCCTCATGCACCGCGCCAACGAGCTCGGTGCGCACCAGGCCTCCGCCCTGCTCCAGCAGGTCGACGAGATCAACATGGGCCAGCGCGGCCGCGTCGTCGAGCTCGCCCTCGAGGCGTGCGGCGGCTCCGTCCTCAACCGTCGCGTCGGCGTCCTCGGGGCGGCCTTCAAGCCGCACACCGACGACGTGCGCGACTCCCCGGCCCTCAACGTCGCCGCGGCCCTGCACCTGCGCGGTGCCCAGGTCACCGTGTACGACCCCGAGGCCGGCGACACCGCCCGCGCGTCCTTCCCGACGCTCGGCTACGCGACCTCCGCCGAGGAGGCCGTCGAGGGTGCGGACGTCGTCCTCGTCCTCACCGAGTGGGACGAGTTCGTCGGCGCCGAGCCGGCGAAGCTCGCCGCCCTCACGCAGAACGCGAACGTCATCGACGCGCGCGGCAAGCTCGACCCGCAGCGCTGGCGCCAGGCCGGCTGGTCCTTCCGGGGCCTCGGCCGCACCGCCGCCTGACGGGTCGCCTGAACGGTCGCCGGGGTGTCGGCGACCGACCTCGGGCCGCCGGAGGCACGGTCCGGCGGTCACCCCCGCACGCACCACCCGACCGCGTCGGGTCGGGGGTGCGTGCAGCGGGCGGCGTCGCGCCCCGACGCCGCTCCGCACGACGGGCCGCGCACCTCACAACGAGGTGCGCGGCCCGTCCGTGCACCTGGTCGCGCACGCTTCGGTACGAAGGGCGGCACCGCAGACTGAACTCATGGTCGACCGTTCCCGTCAGCACCTCCGCGCTCCGGAACGGTCGGGCGGTTCCGCAGCACCTCGGGTACATCGAGGGCGGCGCCGTTCTCCGATGGATCGATTGGCGATCTGTTCGACCGTCCCGGCGACGTCATCAGTGGTTGGAAACGAGAGTAGATGCTGGTGGTCACTATCGCGAATGAGCGGCTAATGCGGCGTCGTACGTCCACACTGACACTTCGTCTAGTGCCGTACGTGCGCGGTATGCACGCATTTCCTGGAGGATGCTAAGGTCGCCGACGCCGACATGTGCCACAGCGTTCTCCACAAGGGTGCTGCCAGTGCCGGCCCCTTCCACGAGTCCCGTGAGGAACGCGCCGTCCCACGGAAATTCATGGAGGACCCAAGGGGCTGCGCCGGCCGCAACCATTTGCAGCAGGCTAGAGAACAGCGTCGCTGTGTCGCGACGCAATCCACCGTCTTTGATCTGTGCTACAAAGTTGCCTGTCTCGATGACGGTAGTGGCAGGTAGAACGAGGGTTTCTCCAATTCCGATGCGGCGCTTTAGGTCCGCTTTTGCCTCGGACTCGTTCTCGCATCTTCCGGGAACAGGTAGCAAGTTACAGAAAACGCTGGTGTCCACGAACGTAACGCGCATCAGTCGATGCCCAGCAGTCTCGCGAACTCGCTGGTGTCTCGCTTCGGATAGCGTGGATTGACTAGTCTTCCATCGCTGACAGCGTCGCCGATTTCTCCGGCCGCGAGCGCCTCCGCGTATTCGGGCAGGTCGGTCATTCTGCTGAACTGGCTATGGCCCGAGTTGTCGCGGTAGCAGACAAGAACGCTGCGATTGGCGCGACCGGTGACCTCATTGAGCAGCGCCGGGCTATGCGTAGTCAGCACGACCTGAGTCGAACTCGGATGCGCTCGCGTGCCGCGAGTCGCCTCCAGGACGAGATCCAGCACTCGGGCAGCCTGTGAAGGATGAAGTCCGTTTTCGAGTTCTTCGATAACGACTAGGACGCCTCGGCGCAGGTCTCGCGTTGATACGCCCGAATCAATATCCAGGCCCTTACTCGAAGTCAAGAGTGCGGTGGCGATTGCTATGAACCGAAGGAGACCGTCGCTCATCTCGCGTGCTGGCGTTTGAGCGATAGATTTTCCGAACTTCTCGGTGAGTGCTAGTGTCACGTCGCCCAGTGGTGATGCCTCAATTGTGATGTCGAGGATGCGCTCGTCGGCCACCTTCTGAACCAAAGAGATGATCCGGTGAAAGGTCTCCGGATCCTCGTTTCGAACCCGTGCCAACGCGGCCGAGACGTTTTCTCCAGTCCGCCGAAGCTCGGTATCCCTGGAGGGCACATAGTTCCGCATTAGGTGCGGGATGGGGTCCAGATGGAACGAGCCGATCAGTGTCGAGAGCACAGTTTCGGCACCAAATGCAACAGCCTCTTCCGCATCCGTGCCCCGCGCGATGCGTAGTGGGACCTGTGCGGCAATCAGTCGATTGTCGCGAAAGGACATCACTGGATTGACTCCGCGTCGGCCGTTGTGAATCTCGGCTTGAAGACCGGGTGCAGTGGTGCTCGACGTAGGGGTAGAGATCAGCCAGCGATTCTCTACTCTGCCCGATTCCACTGCCGGGCCAGGGCCAAGAAGTCTCTCCCGGGTGATGCGCAGTTCCGGTGCGACCGCGATCGTCACGTCGTACTTCCAACGATCCTCGCCGAGGGCTACCGTGCATCCCAGGTCGAACGACCGAGTTCCATGCGGCGCGCACCCCAGTGATCCGCCGCGGACCGGACCGCCTTCACGTCGGCGTCCATCAAGCGCGTCGTTGATGTCCTCACCCGTAGCGAGGCGCGAGAGGACTTCCAGAGCGTCGAGCGCATTGGACTTTCCGCTGCTATTGCGTCCGGTCAGAATTGTGACGTCGCCGAGGGGCATCGTCGCGCGACGGAAAGACTTGAACGATGTCAGCCGAAGTTCGGTGAGCCGGGGCGTCGCCATGAGGCCGAGGCTACTCGTCGGAGGGTGCGCAACGGGGTGCCGAGGGGGCAGGTGCTCGCGGCGCGTATAGGCAGGCGCTACCGGAAGAGCTGCATGGCTCCCGGTGACGCGTGTCTGACGGGGCGGAACTGGGGCTGCGACTTGCTCTGCAACGTCGCGCACTGCAGCGGTCGACCTTCGGGTGGATCTCACACCCTCTTAAGGCGGAGTGTCGAACGGCGGCGGTAGCCCCCCCGCCGGTCCACGGTCAACTGACGGCGGCTCGACCCGCCGCGGCAAGTTAACGCTTTGCCGGGATGGCTGCGTGGGTGATCGTGGACAGTCCGGCGTTGACGTGGGTCGAGAAGGTGGTCACGTCGGTGATGCCGAAGTCCGCGAGACGGGCGATGTGCTTGGCGAGGTAGCGCTCGGCCGACGCGCGGTCGGTGAACAGGTAGGCGCCGCCCGCCGTCCCGGCCTCGGCGTCCTCCGTCCAGACCTTCCAGACCAGCCCGTCCTCGGCGGCGATGTCCGCCGCGAGCGCGCCGAACGCGGTGACGGCCTCGTCATCTACGGGCCCGTCGGTCGGGAAGTCGAAGAACAGCAGGTGCGCCATGATCGGTCCTCTCCGCCACGCGGTGGGCCGGTGCCCACCCGGTGCCAGAACACCACCGCCCACCGACATCCGACCTCGGTGGATCGCCCGCTCTCGTGTCGGTTCAGGCCTCTACCCTGCGGCCGCTCGTACGAGCGGGTCGTGGCTGTCTGGACCCCGACATGCGAAAGGCCCGTGCGCCACGTCCCAGACGGGTCACGAGCCTTCGACTTCCACGGAGATCAGCTCTCCGGGCGCCGACAAGTCTACGGATCCCGTCTCCCGTGCCGCTACCCGCGGCCAGGGAGGGGATCCGTAGACCGTCGGCGACCGTCAGCTGCCCAGGGCCTGGGAGACGACCTGCTTGGCCTCGTCCTGGACCTGCTTGAGGTGCTCCTCGGAGACGAACGACTCGGCGTAGATCTTGTAGACGTCCTCGGTGCCCGACGGCCGCGCGGCGAACCACGCGTTCTCCGTCGTGACCTTGAGGCCGCCGATGGCCGCGTCGTTGCCGGGCGCGTGCGTGAGGCGCGCGGTGATCGGCTCGCCCGCGAGTGTCGTCGCGGTGACCTGGGAGGCGTCGAGCGCGGCGAGCGTCTTCTTCTCCTCACGGGTCGCGGCGGCGTCGACGCGCGCGTACCAGGACTGCCCGAACTCGCCGACGAGCTCGGCGTGGATCTGCGACGGCGACTTCCCGGTCGTCGCGATGATCTCGGACGCGAGCAGCGCGGGCAGCATGCCGTCCTTGTCGGTGGTCCAGACGGTGCCGTCCTTGCGGAGGAACGACGCGCCCGCGGACTCCTCGCCGCCGAACCCGACCGACCCGTCGACGAGGCCGGGCACGAACCACTTGAACCCGACGGGCACCTCGAGCAGGCGGCGGCCGAGGCGCGCGGCGACGCGGTCGACGAGGCTCGACGAGACGAGGGTCTTGCCGATCGCGGTGCCCGTGGGCCAGCCCGGTCGGGCGCCGCCGTACAGGTAGTGGATCATCACGGCGATGTAGTGGTTGGGGTTCATCAGGCCGCCGTCGGGCGTCACGATGCCGTGCCGGTCGGAGTCCGCGTCGTTGCCGGTCGCGACGTCGAACGGCGCCTCGCCGCCGGCCATGCGCTGGACCAGCGACGCCATCGCGTACGGCGACGAGCAGTCCATGCGGATCTTGCCGTCCCAGTCGAGGGTCATGAACGACCAGCGCGGGTCGACCTGCGGGTTCACGACGGTGAGGTCGAGGCCGTAGCGCTCGCCGATCGCGCCCCAGTACTCGACGGACGCACCGCCGAGCGGGTCGGCACCGATCCGCACGCCCGACGTCCGGATCGCCTCGAGGTCGAGGACGTTCGCGAGGTCGTCGACGTACGCGGACAGGTAGTCGTGCTTGCGGGTCGTCTCGGCCGCGACCGCCTGCTCGTAGCTCACGCGCGGCACGGACCGCCACCCCGACGCGAGGATCGCGTTCGCGCGGTCGGCGATCCACGCGGTCGCCTGCGACCCGGCCGGGCCGCCGTCCGGCGGGTTGTACTTGAAGCCGCCGTCGCGCGGCGGGTTGTGCGACGGGGTCACGACGATGCCGTCGGCCAGGCCGGGCCCGGCCGTGCGGACGCCCTCCGAGGTGCCGGCGCCGTTGTAGCTGAGGATCGCGTGCGAGACGGCGGGCGTCGGCGTCCACGAGTCGCGCGCGTCGACGCGGACCTCGACACCCGCCGCGGCCAGCACCTCGAGCGCGGACCGGAACGCGGGCTCGGACAGCCCGTGCGTGTCGCGGCCGATGAACAGGGGCCCGTCGGTGCCCTGCCCGCGGCGGTACTCGACGATCGCCGCGGTGATCGCGACGATGTGCGCCTCGTTGAACGCGGAGTCCAGGGCGGACCCGCGGTGGCCGCTCGTGCCGAACACCACGCGCTGCGCGGGGTCGTCGAGGTCGGGCTCGCGATCGAAGTACGCCCCGAGGAGGGCGTCAAGGTCGACGAGGTCGGACGGCTGGGCAGGGGTTCCGGCGCGCGGGTCCATGCCGTCGATCCTTCCGCATGACCTGTGACCGCGCAGCCCCCGGCCGTCCCGGTCCGTGGACCCGCCGTGCCAGGTCCGTCACACGCCCCGCGACCGCCCCGACGCGCGGGACCGGTCGGGCACGGGCCGTCGCGCCCGGTAGCCTCGGGGCATGGCCAGGAACACGCCCGACTTCGTGCTGCGTCCGTTCGAGGGGCTTCCCGGTGAGCCCGACTGGGTCGCGCTCAAGGAGCTCGTCCCCGCGGCGACCGCGACCGCCCGAACCTCGAAGGAGCACGGCGCCCGCGACGTCCTCGTCACCACCGTCCTCCCGACGGCGTGGCCCGCGCTCCACCGCGCCGACGGCGTGGTCCTCCTCGCGCTCCAGACGGTCGGCTCGTCCGGCGACGCCAGCCGCGACCTCGCCGCCTCGCTGCTCGAGGCGCTCGAGGTCGAGCCCGGCACGGCGGTCGAGACCGTCGGCCTGCCCGGTCCCGGCCCGCGCCTGCAGGACGTGCTCGACCTGTCCGTGCCGTTCGAGGTGACCGTCCACGAGTCGTTCTCCTACTGGCTCGCGCCCGACACCGAGCGCACCCCCGACCTCGTCGCGGCGATGGAGGAGGCCGACGCGGGCATCATCGACACCCGCAAGCTCGCCGCCGCCGAGTCCGCGTACTGGTGCCGCATGGGCGCCCGCGAGTTCCTCCGCTGGGCGCAGCCGCACGACGAGCAGGTCGTCCTCGACGCGCTCGCCCGCCTGCACGCGCGTCGCGCGTCGGGCTTCGACGGCGGCAAGTTCGTCGGCTACTTCCGGTCGAGCGGACTCGTCGTCCCGGTGTGGGAGCTCGCCCGCGGGTCGGAGGCCGAGGACGTCGAGGCGCCGCTCGCCGCGTTCGCGCCCTCGTTCGCGGAGGCGCTCGCGTCGACCGAGCCGCTCGACGCCAATGAGCGCCGTGCTCGCGCGGGTCTCGTCGCCCGTCAGGTGACGCTCCGCTGACACCCGTCCCGCTGACGCGGCCGACGCCGACGCCGACGCCGCCCGTCGGACGGGTGCCGTCGGCGTCCCGGCCTGCGGGTCCGGGCGGGCGGTCCACGTCCGGCTCGCTAGGCT
>NZ_JAAXOY010000860.1 GCF_012396155.1 Cellulomonas septica
CGGTCACGAGGGACCACGGTAGTGCGGCGTCCGCCGTCGCCCCGCGCGCCGGACCGTCCGACGTCCGTCATCGGCTCGTCGTCGTGGCGAGGGATAGCGTGGCGACGTGCCGACGACGCCCGCCCACCCCTTCACCCTCGCGGTCGACTGCGGCGGCGGCGGGATCAAGGCGTCCGTGCTCGACGCCGCCGGCACGCTCCACGCGCCCGCCGTGCGGGTCCCCACCCCGTACCCGCTGCCCCCGTCGCGGCTCGTCGACACCATCGCCGCGATCGGTGCCGACCTCCCCGCCGCGGACCGCGCCACGGTCGGCATGCCCGGCATGATCCGCCACGGCGTCGTCGTCGCGACCCCGCACTACGTCACGCGCGCCGGTCCCCGCACCACGGTCGACCCCGCGCTCGTCGACGCGTGGGCCGGGTGCGACATCCGCGCCGCGCTCCAGGAGCGCCTGGGCGTCCCGACGCTCGTCCTCAACGACGCCGAGGTGCACGGCGCGGGCGTGGTCTCCGGCACGGGCGTCGAGCTCGTCCTCACGCTCGGCACCGGCCTCGGGTCCGCACTGTTCGACGGCGGCGTCCTCGCGCCGCACCTCGAGCTGTCGCACGCACCCGTCCGGTGGGGCACGACGTACGACGCGTACGTCGGCCAGGTCGAGCGCACCCGGCTCGGCGACGGCCTCTGGTCGCGGCGCGTGCGACGTGTCGTCGAGGGCCTGCGGCCGGTGTTCCTCTGGGACCGCCTGTACCTCGGCGGCGGCAACGCCCGGCAGGTCACGCCGCAGGTGCTCGAACGGCTCGGCGACGACGTCGTCGTCGTGCCGAACCAGGCCGGGATCGTCGGTGGCGTCCGCGCCTGGACGCTCCACGCCTGACCCGACTCCCCCGCGCACGAGGCGCGTCGTCGGCGCTGCGACGCGTCCCGGTCGCCGGCGCGACGCGTTCCGGTCGCCACCTGTCCGCACGCACCGGGTCGCCGCCCGACCCCACGCGCCGACGTCACCACGTGGAGGCCGCGTCGCCGACCCGCTCGCGAGGCGCACCGACCTCACCACGCGGATGCGGCGTCGCCCGCACGTCCGGGAGGCGCACCGACGCCACGTCGATGCCGCGTCACCCGCACGCCCGCGACGCGCACCGACGTCACCACATGG
>NZ_JAAXOY010000861.1 GCF_012396155.1 Cellulomonas septica
CACGAGGGCGACGTGACCGTCGTCGGCCTCGCCGACGACCCCGCGGGCGCCTGGTCGGCCTACGGCGGCGCGGGCCTCGCGACGACGCCCGACGTGCTCGAGTGGTCGGGCGAGGCCGCGCAGGACAGCGTGCCCGCGCAGCTCCTCGTCGTGACCGACGGCTCGTCCCAGGTCCAGGCCGACGTCACGACCGCGCTCGACGACGCCGACGTCCTCACCAAGCGCGAGGCCGCCGAGGCCGCGGTCGAGCAGATCACCGGCTCCGGCAACGCGCTCGTCATGGTCGTGCTCGGCTTCGCGGCGGTCGCGCTGCTCGTCGCCGCGCTCGTCATCGCGAACACCTTCCAGGTCCTCGTCGCGCAGCGTGCCGAGGACCGTGCGCACCGCGGCGGCGATCTTCGTCGTGTCGAGCCCCGAGCCGGCCCGGTAGACGGGCCGCGGCCACGACGCGCGCTCGACGGCGACCCGCTCGCCCTCGCCGTCGTCGTCGAACATCTCGTACGTCGGGTGCGCGAGCTGCAGGTGCCCGCCGAACGCGGAGATCTGCCCCGTGAACAGCCCGCGCCGCCCGGGCACGAGCAGCCGCTCGTGGTGCCGCGCGCCGCCGAAGAAGATGAGCTGCAGCTCGGCGCGACCGTCGGTGATCCGCACCTCGAGCCGCGACGCGTTGGTGGACCGCGCGCGGCGCACGACCGCCTGCCGCACGTCCGCGACGACCGTCACGGTGTCGCCGACGCGCAGGCTCGCGATGTCGGTCAGCGTGCCCGGGTCGGCGTACCGGAACGGGTAGTGCCGCAGCAGGTCGCCGACCGTCCGCATCCCGAGCGCCGCGAACGGCTTGCCCGCGCGCGGTGCGACCGACGTCACCGGCGAGTCCAGGTACCCGCCGCGCGGCTCGACGCCGTCGACGTAGCGGACCCCGCCCTGACCACCCTGCGCACGCCGCGCCATCAGTCCACCCCCAGCCAGAACGCCGCCCCCGTCCCCGTCGGCCCGACGAGGACGGGTTCGAGACCGTGCGAGCTCGCCGCCGCCTCGACGTCCGCCCTGCTCGTGGGGTCGAGCGGGTCGCGGTGCAGCACCGTCAGGCTCTCGCCGTCGGCGCTCGACACCAGGTCGGCCAGCGCGGACGGGAACGCCCCCGCGACGTCGACACGCACGACACGCAGCCGGCCGAGCGCCCGCACGGCG
>NZ_JAAXOY010000862.1 GCF_012396155.1 Cellulomonas septica
CGACGCTCTTCCGATCTCGGAGGTCCGCATGGCACGGCTCGACGGATCGGTGGCGCTCGTCAGCGGCGGTGCCCGCGGGCTCGGCGCGGCGTACGTGCGCGCGCTGCACGCGGCGGGTGCGGCCGTCGTCGTCGGGGACGTGCTCGTCGAGGAGGCGCAGCGGCTGGCGGCCGACCTCGGCCCGGGGGTGCTCGCGGTGCCGCTCGACGTGACGTCGGAGGAGTCGTGGGCCGCGGCGGTCGAGGCGGCGGCGGCGCTCGGTGTCGTCGACGTGCTCGTCAACAACGCGGGGATCGCGAACGCCGGGCGGCTCGAGCGGTACGGCAAGGAGCAGTGGGACGCGGTGATCGCGGTCAACCTCACGGGCACGTTCCTCGGTGCGCGGGCGGTGGTGCCGGGCATGCGGGCCGCCGGGCGCGGCTCGATCGTCAACATCTCGTCGGTCGAGGGCATGCGGGGCGACGCGGGGCTGCACGGGTACGTGGCGTCGAAGTTCGGCGTGCGCGGCCTGACGAAGTCGCTCGCGGTCGAGCTGGGCCCGGCGGGGATCCGCGTGAACTCGGTGCACCCCGGGTTCGTGGTGACGCCCATGACCGAGCGTCTCGACGCGTCGCGCCAGCGCATCCCGCTCGGGCGCACGGCGACGCCCGACGACGTCGTGGGGGCGGTGCTGTTCCTCGCGTCCGCGGACTCGGCGTACGTGACCGGGACCGAGCTCGTGGTCGACGGCGGCATGATCGCCGGCGTCCCGCACGCCTGACCCGTGAGGCCGACGCCCGCAGGACACGCCCTGCGCGGTGTAGTCCATACCGGCTGGTCGGTTTCTGTTGTAGCCTCGGCGGATCGCGTCACGACGAGGTGCACGAGAGGTCGACCGTGAGTCTGCGCAGCCCGACAGCCGGACCGCCCACCGAGGAGGCGGCGCACACCGGGCCGCGCCTCGTCGTCCGCGGCCTCACGGTCCGCTTCGGCGGGCTCACCGCCGTCGAGGACGTCGACCTCGACGTGGCGGACGGCGAGGTCGTCGCCCTCATCGGCCCCAACGGCGCGGGCAAGACCACGGTGTTCAACGCCGTCTGCGGGCTCGTGCGACCCGCGCGCGGGACGGTCACCTTCGACGGGCGCCCGCTGGGGCCCACCGCGGGCCTCGCGCGCCGCGGCGTCGCCCGCACGCTCCAGGGTCTCGGG
>NZ_JAAXOY010000863.1 GCF_012396155.1 Cellulomonas septica
CGCACGGGTGCGCCGCCGATCACCGGGCTGACGCCGACGACCGGGGCGGGCGTGGCGCGCAGCGCGTCGCGGATGCCGGGCACGCCGAAGATCGTGCCGACGGACACGACCGGGTTCGACGGCGGCACGACCACGACGTCGGCGTCGGCGAGCGCGTCGAGCACGCCCGGTGCGGGCGCGGCGACCGCGACGTCGTTCTGGTGGAACGCGCGCGCCGGGATCCCCGCACGGTGCAGCACCCACCACTCCTCGAAGTGCATCGTCCGTCCGTCGACGGTCTCGACCGACGTCTCGACCTCGCTGTCCGTCATCGGCAGCAGCGTCACGCCGGGCTTCCACCGCTCCGCGAGCCGGGCCGTCACGCTCGACAGCGGGACGCCCGACAGCAGCAGCTCGGTGCGGGCCAGGTGGGTCGCGAGGTCGAGGTCGCCGAGCGTGAACCACTCCCAGCCGAGCCCGTAGGCGGCGAGGTCGTCGGACACGCGGCGGCTCTCGTCGCGGCGGCCCCAGCCCTGCTCCTCGTGCACCGCGCCGCCGAGCGTGTACATGAGCGTGTCGAGGTCGGGGCAGACGCGCACGCCGTGCAGCCAGAGGTCGTCGCCGGTGTTGGCCACGACCGTGACCTGCGCGGTCGTGCCGCCCGAGCAGTCGGGCAGCCGGTCGCGCAGCAGCGCGAGCAGCCCCCGGGTGAAGCGGGCTCCACCGACGCCGCCGGACAGGACGGTGATCCTCATGCTTCTCCCGCGGGGACGGGAGCCGGCGCCGTGCGGGGCGCGGGCTCGTGGAACGCGATGACGGGCCGCCCGGTGCGCGGGTGCTCGAGCACGTCCGCGTCGACGCCGTAGACCTCGCGCAGCAGCGCGGGCCGCAGCACCTCACGGGGGTGACCGGCCGCGGCGAGGTGACCGCCGGACAGCACGACGACGTGCTCGCAGAACGCGGCCGCGAGGTTGAGGTCGTGCAGCGCGGCGACGGTCGTGGTGCCGAGGTCGCGCACGAACGCGAGCAGCGCGAGCTGGGCGCTCACGTCGAGGTGGTTGGTCGGCTCGTCGAGCAGCAGCAGCTCGGGCTCCTGCGCGAGCGCGCGCGCGACGTGCACCCGCTGCCGTTCACCGCCCGAGAGGGACGACCACGCGCGACCGGCGAGGGGGGCGGCGTCGGCGGCGTGCAGCGCGCGGTCGACCGCG
>NZ_JAAXOY010000864.1 GCF_012396155.1 Cellulomonas septica
GCTCGCGGACGCGCCCGACGCGCCGCCGGTGCGCGGGTCGCTCGCCGCGACGGCGCTGTGGGTCCTGGGGTCGCGTGACCGGGCGGAGCAGGTGCTCGGCGAGGTGGTGGCCCGCACGGGTCGTGACCGCTTCCGCCGGCTGTGGGGCGTCCGGGCGGTCGAGGGGGACGAGGCGCTGCTGATCGCACCGGACCCGCAGCACGTCGCGTTCGGCTGACGCCGGTCGCCCGTCCCACCCCTTGCCACGGTGAACCCCGGCGCGTAATGTACAACCACATGGTTGTAGGAATGGACACCGCGCACGTCGACCGGGTCTTCGCGGCCCTGGCCGACCGGACCCGCCGGGACATCGTCCGGCGCGTCCTGCACGAGCAGGAGTCCGTCTCCGCGCTGGCCCGGCGGTACGACATGAGCTTCGCCGCCGTCCAGAAGCACGTCGCCGTGCTCGAGCGCGCCGCGCTCGTCACCAAGACCACGCAGGGCCGCGAGCGGCTCGTGCGCGGCAACGTCGAGGCGATCCGGGCAGCCGCCCGGCTCCTCGACGTCTACGAGGAGATCTGGCGCGGACGCCTCGACCGCATCCACGCCCTGCTGGACGAAGGAGAGGACGCATGACCGTCGTCGAGAGCCACAAGGACCCGCAGGCCCTGACCCTGACCATCAAGGCCGAGTTCACGGCCACGCCCGACAAGGTGTGGCAGGTCTGGTCCGACCCGCGCAAGCTCGAGCGGTGGTGGGGCCCGCCGACGTGGCCCGCCACGTTCACGTCGCACGACTTCGTGCCTGGCGGCCGCGCGCAGTACTACATGACCGGCCCCGAGGGGGAGAAGGCCCACGGCTGGTGGGAGTTCGTCACGATCGACGCCCCGAACGGCCTCGCGTTCGACGACGGGTTCGCCGACCAGTCGGGCGCGCCCCAGGACGACGGCCTCGTCACGCGCGCGGTCGTCCGGCTCGACGGCGCGTTCCCCGGCACGCTCATGACGATCACGTCGCAGTTCCCGTCGGCCCAGGCGATGGAGCAGCTCGTGAGCATGGGCATGGAGGAGGGCATCGTCGGAGCGCTCGGCCAGGTCGACGCGATCCTCGCGGAGGACTGACCGGGACCCAGCACGATGACGGGCCGTGGCGCGCACCGTGAGCGCCGCGGCCCGTCGTCGCGTCCCCGCCCGGGCGTGCGCACGC
>NZ_JAAXOY010000865.1 GCF_012396155.1 Cellulomonas septica
CTCCCGAACCGGCCCCGGTCCCGGCCCCCGACGACAGCGCGGAGGCCGCCCACGCCGCGACGTTCGGCTCGGTCGACGCGGACGGCACGGTGTCGGTCCGCGAGGCCGCGGGCGAGCGCGTGGTCGGGCAGTTCCCGGGCGCCTCCAGCGAGGAGGCGCTCGCGCTCTACGTGCGCCGGTACCTGGACCTCCAGGCGAAGGTCACGCTGTTCGAGGCGCGGCTCCAGGCGACCGACCTGTCGGTCAAGGAGATCGACCAGACGCTCACGCGCCTCACGGAGGAGCTCAAGGAGCCGGCGGCGGTCGGCGACCTGGACGGGCTGCGCGAGCGCCTGGAGTCGCTGCGCGGCGTCGCCGCCGAGCGTCGGGCTGCGGCGGACGCGGAGCGGCAGGCGGCACGGCAGGCGGCGCTCGAAGCCCGCACGGCGATCGTCGAGCAGGCGGAGAAGATCGCCGGCACGGACCCGGCGCGGATCCAGTGGCGCCCGGCCGGCGAGCAGCTGCGCACGCTCCTCGAGGAGTGGAAGACCGCGCAGCGCAGCGGCCCGCGTCTGGACCGTCCGACGGAGGAGTCGCTCTGGAAGCGGTTCAGCCACGCGCGCACGACGTTCGACCGTGAGCGCCGGCACTTCTTCGCCGAGCTCGAGGCGCGCAACGCGGGTGCGAAGGCCGCGAAGGAGCAGCTCGTCGCCGAGGCGGAGAAGCTGCAGGACAGCACCGACTGGGGGCCGACGGCGGGTGCGTTCCGCGACCTCATGACGCGGTGGAAGGCCGCGGGTCGCGCGAGCCGCGCGGACGACGACGCCCTGTGGGCCCGGTTCCGGGCCGCGCAGGACGCGTTCTTCGCGGCGCGCGACGCGCACTCGGCCGCGACGGACACGGAGTTCCGCGCGAACCTCGACGTCAAGGAGGCGCTGCTGGTCGAGGCCGAGGCCCTGCTCCCGGTGCGCGACCTCAACGCCGCCAAGCAGGCGATCCGCTCGATCCAGGACCGCTGGGAGGCCGCGGGCAAGGTGCCGCGCGCCGACATCCAGCGGGTCGAGGGCCGGCTGCGGGCGGTCGAGTCCGCGATCCGTGACGCGGAGCAGGCGCAGTGGCGCCGCACCAACCCCGAGACGCGCGCGCGTGCCGAGGGTGCGGCGGCGCAGCTCGAGCA
>NZ_JAAXOY010000866.1 GCF_012396155.1 Cellulomonas septica
AGGTCGCCCGCCTCGCCCGCGCCGATCGCCTCCATCGCGACGCGCGCCTCGTGCAGCGTCGCGACCCGGACGACGCGCAGCCCGTCGGGCACGTGCCCGACGACCTCGTCGCAGTTGCGCGCGGGCGCGAGGAACCAGTCCGCACCGTCGCGCTCGGCCCCGGCGAGCTTCTGCCGGATGCCGCCGATCGGCCCGACCGCACCGGTCACGTCCATCGTCCCGGTGCCGGCGATGACCTCGCCGTCCGCCTCGTCCTCGGCGGTGAGCTTGTCGATGATCCCGAGCGCGAACATCGTGCCCGCGCTCGGCCCGCCGATGTCGTCGATGCTGATCGTCACGTCGACGGGCATGTCGAACGTCGGGTCGATGAGCACGCCGATCTGCGCGCCGCCGCCCTCGCGCTCGCTCGTGACGACCGGCACGTCCACGTCCTGGCCGTGCCGCTGCACCGTCAGCGTCACCGTGTCGCCCGGCTGCACGGCCGCGAGGTCGTCGACGAGCGACTGGTAGTCCGGGAGCGGCTCGCCGTCGAACCCGACGAGCACGTCGTTCTCCTCGAGCTTGCCCTCGGCGTCCGTGCCCTCGACGGTGCCCGCGACGAGCAGCGTGGCGGGCACCTCGTACCCGAGCTCGGTGAGGGCGGCGACCGTCGCGTCCTCCTGCGAGGACACCATCTCGGCCTGGTTGGACTCGTCGATCTGCTCCTGCGAGACGTCGGGCGGGTAGACCTGCTCGACGGGCAGCACGACGGACGACGCGGAGAACCAGCCGGACAGGACGCCGAGGATGCTCGACGGGTAGCCCGGGCCGCCGGTGCTCGACACCGTCGTGAGCCGCAGCTCGCCGGTCGAGTCGTGCGTCTCGGCACCGGAGATCTCGATCATGGGCGTGCCGTCGTGCTCGCCGAGCACGTCGCGCGTGGGGCCGGGGCTGTTGACCGCGTACGGCGTCGGCAGGACGACGAGGACGGCGAGCAGCGTGGCGCCGGCCAGCAGGGACGTCGTGAGCGTCACGGCCCGCGGCGACAGCGGCCGCGGTGCGGGCTGCTCGTCGTCGTCGAGCGGCGGGTCGGTGGCGTCGAGCACGGAGCCGATCATCCCCTACCGCGCTGTGTGCCGCGGACGCCGCTCAGCCACGACGCCGGGCCCGCGCCTGCCGCCAGACGGCGGCCGTGCCG
>NZ_JAAXOY010000867.1 GCF_012396155.1 Cellulomonas septica
CGTGCCCGCGGGCACGCGCGCACCGGTCAGCTGGCCCGTCACGGTCAGCGGGGGCGTGGAGACCCACCCTCCGCCCGGCTCGACGACGGCAGCGGGCGGCGCCGCCGCGGCACCGGCCACGACCGGCTGGGCGACGACGGCGAGAGCGGCCAGGACGGCGACCACGCCGAGACGGGCACGACGGACGAACGGGTGCACGACACTCCAGGGATCGGGTGACGCCCGGCGCTCGCTGCGCCCGGGCGCCCGTATCGTCCCGACACCGGGCCGGGACGCGGGCCCGAACGGTGCAGAACCACACGGCTCCCTGCCGGAACCACCCGAACGGACCGCTCCCGCGGCAGTCACCTCACCCGAACGCCACCGCGCGGAGACGCGTCCCGCGCGCACGGCGACCCGTCGGGTGCGGGCGGGTCCGCACCCGCGTCGGCGGACGGGGCCCGGGGGATCACGGAGGAGGACGGCGGAGGGCGTGGGATTCGAACCCACGAGGACGGGGGTGTCCCGCCCCAACGGTTTTCAAGACCGTCTCTTTCGGCCGCTCAGACAGCCCTCCCGACGCTGCTGGGTCCGCCTGCTCGAGGCCCGCGCGCTGGGGACGATCCTCCCACAGCAGCTCCCTGCGCCGACCCTCTTCCCGGGCCGGCACGACGGTCACGACGACGCCCGCGCCCGCTCCCACCAGCCCGCCGGCCACCCCGGGCTGACGACCTCCAGCCCGTGCAGCACGGCCACCTGCGCGAGCTGGACGTCGTACGTCGCGACCGCCCCGACCTGCGCGTGCGCGACCGCCGCCCCGACGTGCAGCGCCACGAACGACGGCAGCACCGCCGCGACGCGAGCCGCCGCGTGCAGCGACTGGTCCGAGAACCGCACGACCTCGACGCGGTCCGTCACGTCGTGCGCGACGCCGTGCGCCTCGACGCCTCGCGGGCGTGCGACGCGGCGCAGCTCGCTCACGCCCAGGAACGTCGTGACGAGCCGGTCCTCGTGGTCGGCGGCCCACGCGAGCCACGCGTCACGCGCCGGCGCGCCGACGAGGTACCGGCTGAGCGCCGACCCGTCGACGTAGACCCGCGGCGAGATCGGCGGCGACGTGAGCCACCTCAACCTGCACAAGACGTTCTGCATCCCGCATGGCGGCGGCGGTCCCGGCGTCGGGCCGGTCGCGGTC
>NZ_JAAXOY010000868.1 GCF_012396155.1 Cellulomonas septica
CGGGACGTCGCGGCCGAGGGACGCCGGCGGCAGAAGGCCGAGAAGGCGCTCGGCACCGAGGGGCTCGCCGCGCTCGCGCTCGCGGGCGCCGCGGGCGTCGACGAGGCGACCGAGCTGCTCGTCGACCTCCTGGGTGCCGCGGGGCACAAGGTCGTCGCCGACCTGCGCGACGACGTGGAGTCGCGCGTCGAGGCGCAGGTCGCGCTCGAGCGCGCGTCGGTCGGCAAGGTGCTCGCCGACCCCGACCTCGCCGAGGACGCGGCCTCGCTGCTGCGCCTGCGGCTGGCCGTGCTGAAGGGACTGACGTGACGACCGAGGGGACCCGGAGCCACGCCGTGCACCGGCACGTGCTGGACGCGGCGCTGCACGGCGACGAGACCGTCCGGCTCGAGGAGCGCGTCGGTGCGCTCGACCAGGCGCTCGTCGTCGGCGGGGCGCGGCTCGAGCCGCCCGTCGTGGCGCGCGTCGGCCAGACCATCGACCGCGTGCGCGAGCGGCTCGAGCTCGGCGTCGACCACGCCGTCGTCGCGCTCGTCGGGGGCACCGGGTCCGGCAAGTCGAGCATGTTCAACGCGGTGTGCGGGCTGCCGCTCGCCGACGTGGGCGTCAAGCGCCCGACGACGTCCGACGTCACCGCGTGCGTCTGGGCGACGGACGGCGGCGCGCTGCTCGACTGGCTCGGCGTCCGGCCCGACCGACGCACGGTGCGCGAGAGCCTGCTCGACGGCGAGAGCGAGGCCGCGCTGCGCGGGCTCGTGCTGCTCGACCTGCCCGACCACGACTCGATCGCGCCCGAGCACCGCGAGGTCGTCGACCGCCTGCTGCCGCAGGCCGACCTGCTCGTGTGGGTCGTCGACCCGCAGAAGTACGCGGACGACGCGCTGCACTCCGGCTACCTGCGCCGGCTCGTCGGGCACGAGGCGTCGATGCTCGTCGTCCTCAACCAGGTCGACACCGTGCCGCCCGAGGTCCGCCCCGAGCTCGTCGCCGACGTCGCGCGGCTGCTCGAGGAGGACGGGCTGACCGGCGTCCCCGTGCTGGCCGCGTCGGCGCGGACGCACGAGGGCGTGCCCGCCCTGCGCGCCCG
>NZ_JAAXOY010000869.1 GCF_012396155.1 Cellulomonas septica
GCTCGTCGCGGCCTTCGTGGGTCGCGCAGGGTGCGGTGCCGTTCGCCGTGGTCACCGCCGCGGACCCGACGTCGGCGGGCGACGTCCTCACGGTGTCGCTCGACGGGTCGGGCGAAGCCACGCCGCGCACCGACCTCTCCGCGCCCCTGCGGGCGGCGGGCGTCCGTGCGCCTCGTGAGCTGGACGCGACCGCACCGGACGGCTACCCGGTCCACGGCTGGGTCGTGACGCCCGACCCGGAGCGGCACGGGCCCGGCCCGTACCCGACGATCCTCATGATCCACGGCGGGCCGCACGCGCAGTACACGCACGCGGTGTTCGACGAGGTGCAGGTCCTCGCCGCGGCCGGCTGGGCGGTCGTGCTGGGCAACCCGCGCGGGTCGTCGGGGTACGGGCGCGCGCACGGCCGGGCGATCCACCGCGCGTTCGGCACGGTCGACACGGACGACGTGCTGGCGCTGCTCGACGCGGCCACCGCCCTGCCGGAGGTCGACGCGGACCGCGTGGGCGTCATGGGTGGCTCGTACGGCGGGTACCTCACGGCGTGGCTGACGACGCGCACGGACCGGTTCGCGGCGGCGGTCGTCGAGCGCGGGTTCCTCGACCCGGTGAGCTTCGTCGGCTCGAGCGACATCGGCTGGTTCTTCGGCCTGGAGTACCTGGGCGACTCGGGCGACGAGGACGGTGCGCGCGCGGTCGCGGCGCAGTCGCCGATGGCGCACGTCGGAGCGGTGCGCACGCCGACGCTGGTGATCCACTCGGAGCAGGACTGGCGGTGCCCGGTGGAGCAGGGGCAGCGGTGGTTCGTCGAGCTGCGCCGGCGCGGTGTCGAGGCGGAGCTGCTGCTGTTCCCGGGGGAGGGTCACGAGCTGACGCGGTCCGGGCGCCCGCGGCACCGCCGGCAGCGCTTCGAGCACGTCCTCGCGTGGTGGGGCCGGCACCTGCCGACCACCTGACGGCCCGTCCGGCCGACGCGTCAGCGGTCGCTCGACCGCGGCCCCCAGAGGTTGACGCCCGCGTCCACGGCGTGGGCGTCGACCGCGGCGATCTCGTCGTCGTCCAGGGGGGCCGCGGTCGCGGCGGCGAGGTTGTCGTCGAGCTGCTCGACGGTGCGTGCGCCGACGAGCACCGACGTCACGCGCGGGTCGCGGAGCACCCAGGCGAGCGCG
>NZ_JAAXOY010000087.1 GCF_012396155.1 Cellulomonas septica
CCGGCGGCGGCGCGGCGACGGCGGGCAGCGTCCCGGCGGCGGGGAGCAGCAGCGCGACGCCCAGCACCCCGACGACGACGGGCCGCAGACGCCCCCGCGGGACGGGGACGCGACGGTCGGCACGTGCGTGCCCTGGGCTGCTGAGACGTGCGGACAACGGTTCCTCCTGGCGATCCCCCGGTCGCACCGGTGACGGATCGGGTCCGCCCGGGCACTGCGGGCAGTCTCGGCGGCCTCCGCGGGCGGGTCAAGGACCAGCCCGGGCGTGGCGGGCGCCGCTCGGCCCGCGCCGGTCGCCCCGGCGTCCTCGTGGCCCACCGGCTCGTGGGAGGATCTGTGGCTGGTCTCGGGTCCGACGGCCCGGACGACCCCACCCGCGACGTAGATAGGCTGCCGCCATGAAGAAGGCACTGGTGACCGGTATCACCGGGCAGGACGGCTCGTACCTGGCCGAGCTGCTGCTCGGCAAGGGCTACGAGGTGCACGGGATCGTCCGCCGGTCCAGCACGTTCAGCACCGACCGCATCGAGCACGTCTACAAGGACCCGCACGACCCGGAGGCGCGCCTGTTCCTCCACTACGGCGACCTGAGCGACGGCACGGGCCTGCGGCACATCATCGAGAAGGTCGAGCCGGTCGAGGTCTACAACCTCGCCGCGCAGTCGCACGTGGGCGTGTCCTTCTTCCAGTCCGAGTACACCGCGGACGTCGACGCGCTCGGCACGCTGCGCCTGCTCGAGGCCATCCGGGACTACTCGCAGCGCACGGACCGGCAGGTCCGCTTCTACCAGGCCGGCACGTCGGAGCAGTTCGGCTCGACGCCGCCGCCGCAGTCCGAGACCTCGGTCATGCACCCGCGCAGCCCGTACGCGGTCGCGAAGCTCTTCTCGTACTGGCAGACGATCAACTACCGCGAGTCGTACGGGCTGTTCGCGTCCAACGGCATCCTGTTCAACCACGAGTCGGAGCGCCGCGGCGAGACGTTCGTGACGCGCAAGATCACGCGTGCGGCGACCCGCATCTCGCTCGGCCTCCAGGACAAGCTGTACCTCGGCAACCTCGACGCCAAGCGCGACTGGGGCCACGCGCGGGACTACGTCGAGGCGATGTGGCTGATCCTGCAGCACGACACCCCCGACGACTTCGTCGTGGCGACGGGCCAGATGTACTCGGTCCGCGAGTTCGTCGAGAAGGTCTTCGGCCGCCTCGACCTCGACTGGGAGAAGCACGTCGAGATCGACACGCGGTACTTCCGGCCCGCGGAGGTCGAGGCCCTGCAGGGCGACTCGACCAAGGCGCGCACCGTGCTCGGCTGGGAGCCGAAGGTCGGCATCGACGAGCTCGTGCAGCTCATGGTGGACAACGACCTCGAGCTCGCGCGCCAGGAGCGCACGCTGCGCGACGCCGGGCACGTCGTGACCGGCCGGTCCGGGGCCAACGATTGACCCGTCGCGTCTACGTCGCCGGTCATCGTGGCCTGGTCGGCTCGGCGCTGGGTCGTGCGCTGCGGCGTCGTGGTGACGCGAGCGTCCACGGCACCGAGCGCGTCGACCTGCGCGACCGTGAGCGGACGTTCGCGGCCCTCGCCGCCGCCCGTCCCGACGTCGTGGTCCTCACGGCCGGGCGGGTCGGCGGCCTCGGCGCGAACCTCGCGCAGCCGGTCGAGTTCCTCGACGACAACCTGCTGATCCAGTCGAACGTGCTCGCGGCGAGCCTCGCTGCGGGCGTCGAGCGCCTGCTGTTCGTCGGCAGCGCCAACGCCTACCCCGCCGACGCGCCGCAGCCGATCACGGAGGCCGCGCTCGGCACGGCGGCGCTCGACCCGTCGACGCGGTCGTACGGCCTGGCGAAGCTCGTGGGCACCACGCTGTGCGACGCGTACAGCGCGCAGCACGGCGTCACGTACCACTCGGTCATGCCGTGCAACCTGTACGGGCCCGGCGACCGGTTCGACCTGCGCACCGCGCACGTCGTCGCCGCCACGCTGCGCCGCTTCGGCGACGCGGTGGAGTCCGGCGCGCGCGAGGTCGTCGTCTGGGGCTCGGGCAACCAGCGCCGCCAGCTGCTCCTCGCCGACGACCTGGCGGAGGCCTGCCTGCTGCTCCTCGACCAGGAGCAGCCGCCGCCGGTCGTCAACGCCGGGCCGCGCGGCGACACCGCGATCCGCGAGGTGGCCGAGCTCGCCGCCGGGATCGTCGGATTCGACGGTGCGATAACCTTTGACACCGCCAAGCCCGAGGGTGTCCTCCGTCGTGAGCTCGACACGACCCTCCTGCACGACCTCGGCTGGAGCCCTCGGCACTCGCTCGAGGACGGCATGCGCTCGACGTGGCAGTGGTACGTCGAGCAGGAACGACGAAACCCCGTAACGGAGACCCCCGCATGACCACGCCCCAGCCCGAGACCCGCTATTCCCTGTCGCAGTCCTCGTGGGACGACGCCGAGTACGCCGCGCTGCAGCGGGTCATCGCGAGCGGTCAGTTCACGATGGCGGCCGAGACGGCCGAGTACGAGCGCGTGTTCGCGGAGTACCTCGACTCGCCGTACTGCGTGGCGGTCAACTCGGGCAGCACGGCGAACCTCCTCATGGTGGCCGCGCTGCGGTACCGCCAGGAGAACCCGCTCCAGCCGGGCGACGAGGTCATCGTGCCGGCGGTGTCGTGGCCGACCACGTACTACCCGCTCAGCCAGTACGGGCTGCGCCTGAAGTTCGTCGACATCGACGCCGAGACGCTCAACTACGACCTCGACGCGCTCGAGGCGGCGATCACCGACCGCACGCGCCTCGTCATGGTCGTGAACCTCCTGGGCAACGCGAACGACTTCGACCGCGTGCGCGCCCTCTGCGAGCCGCGCGGCATCGAGTTCGTCGAGGACAACTGCGAGTCGCTCGGCGCGACGTTCCAGGGTCGCCAGTGCGGCACGCACGGGCTCATGGGCAGCTTCAGCGGGTTCTTCTCGCACCACATCTCCACGATGGAGGGTGGCGTGATCTGCACGGCCGACGAGGAGCTGTACCACATTCTCCTGACGCTGCGGGCGCACGGCTGGACGCGCAACCTGCCGAAGTTCAACCGCGTCACCGGCGAGAAGAGCGACAACCCCTTCGAGGAGTCGTTCAAGTTCGTCCTCCCCGGGTACAGCGTCCGGCCCCTCGAGATGAGCGCGGCGGTGGGCATCGAGCAGATCGCGAAGCTCCCCGGCTTCATCGCGGACCGGCGGCGCAACGCCGAGCGGTTCCTCGAGCTCATGGCGCGCTACCCGCAGCTCATGACGCAGCGCGAGATCGGCGAGGCCAGCTGGTTCGGGTTCAGCATGGTCGTGCGACCCGACGCCCCCTTCTCGCGCGCCGACCTGGTGCGGGCCTTCCAGGCCGCGGGCATCGAGTGCCGGCCCGTCGTCGCCGGCAACTTCGCGAAGAACCCCGTCATGCGGTGGCTCGACCACGAGGTCCACGGCGAGCTGACGAACGCCGACCTCATCGACACCAACGGGCTCTTCATCGGCAACCGCGAGGGCGACCTCGGTGCCGAGCTCGAGCTGCTCGGCTCGGTCCTCGACGAGCTGGTCGGGGCGTGACCGTGGCGACGCGTCCGCACGTCCTCGTGGACATGCTGTTCTGGACCGGCACCAAGGGCGGGATCGAGACCTACGCCCGGGAGCTCTACTCGGCGCTGCGGGACACCGACCGCTTCACGTTCACCGCGCTCGCGAGCACCGAGTTCGCCGCGTCCGACCCGGCGTGGTTCCCGGGCCGGGTCGTCGACTCCGGGGTCAGCGGGAACATCGCCGGCCTCAACCGCCTGCGGTGGTCCTGGGCGGAGCTGCAGGGCGTGTCGCGGTGGGCCGACCGGCTGCACGCCGACCTCATCCACTGCCCGTCGTTGCTCGGGCCGCGCCGGTCGCGCGTCCCCACGGTCGTGTCGATGCACGACCTGCTCTACTGGACGGACCCCGAGCACATGCCCTCGCAGGTCTTCGTCAAGCCGGCGCAGTGGATGGAGTCGATGGTCGCGAAGAACGCGGCCCGGATGATCACGATCAGCCAGTCCTCGGCCCGTGACATCGACACGTACCTGAAGTTCCCGCGCGAGCGGCTCGACATCATCCCGCTCGCCGGGTCGGTCCGGGAGTCCGCCGCACGGCTGCGGACCGGCACGCCGGAGAACATGATCCTGGCGACGGGCAACCGGCTGGGCCACAAGAACTGGGGCTCGCTCATCCGCGCCCTCCCGCTCGTCCCCGAGGACGTGCGTCCCCGCCTGGTCGTGACCGGCAGCAAGGGCGACGACCCGCTGATCCCGATCGTCCAGGAGACCGGGATGCAGGACTGGGTCGACCTGCGCGGCTGGGTCACCAACGACGAGATGGACCGGCTCCTCGCGAGCGCCGCCGCGCTCGCGATCCCCTCGTTCCACGACGGGTTCTGCCTGCCGGCGCTCGACGCGATGCTCATCGGGCTGCCGGTGCTGCTCAGCGACATCCCGGTGTACCGCGAGGTCGGCGGCGACGCCGCGATCTACGTGGACCCGCACTCCCTGGAGTCCATCGCCGAGGGCATGACCGTCGTCGCGACCGACCCCGAGCGCATGCGACGCGCGGCCGAGCTGGGCCGCGCGCAGGCGGCGCGGTTCTCGTGGGAGTCCACCGCGGCGCGCACGCTCGACGTCTTCGACGAGGCGCTGGCACCCTCCGCATGAGCGACGTCGCGCAGTCGGCCCGCCTGCGCCGGCTCTCGCTGCTGTCGCTGATCGGCGGCGCGGCGTCCGGCGCCGGGATGTTCGCCCTGAACATCGTCGTCGCGCGCTCGACGTCCCCGAGCGGCTTCGCCGACTTCGCGTTCTTCCTCGCGCTCTCGCAGGTCTGGTTCATCCTCGCGGTCGCGGGCCTCGAGCTCGCGGCACCCCGGCTGCTCGCCGGCCGGTCCGACGAGGACCGGGCCGTGGTCGTCGGCAGCGTGCTGACGATCGCGTCGGTCCTCGCGGTCGTCGCGTGCGCGGTCGCGCTGGTCCTGGCCGACCCCCTGGCCGGGCTCACGAAGTCGTCGTGGCTGCTCGTCGTCCTGGCCGCGGGGTTCGGCGTGGCCACCGGGTGGCGCGCGATCGTCGAGCGGCTGACCGCCGCACGCGGGCGCGTCGGCGCCGTCGCCGTCGTCAAGTTCGTCGAGGCCACGGTCATCGTCGTCGGTGCGGTCGCGGCGGTGCTCGCGCTCGGTGAGCCGTCGTGGAGCGTGTTCGCCGGGATCGCGGTCGGCGCGGCGGTGCTGGCGGTGGCGTCCTACCTCGGCCTGCTCGCGCACCGGACCCCGCGCTGGCGCTCCGACGCCGCGACGCGACGCCAGCTCGTGTCGTTCGCCCGGTACGCCGCGCCGACCACCGTGTTCGCCGTCGCGATCATGTACATCGACAAGTTCGCGCTGCGCATCGGCGCCTCGGACGTCGAGTACGCGCAGTACTCGGCCTACTTCTCGGGCTCGGTGCTGCTCGCCGTGCAGGCCGTCTTCGTCCTGCAGAGCATCGTCCTCCCCGCGACCGTGCGGGCGGAGTCCGGCGCCGAGGTCCGCCGGACGATCGTGCGCGCCCTGCCGCTCCTCGCGGTCGCGCTGCCCGTGCTCTACGTGTGCTCGGGGTGGGTCGTCGTCAAGGTCCTCGGGCCCGACTACCACTACCTGTTCACCGAGGGCCCCCTGTTCGCGGTGTGGGCGACGCTCTACACGATCAACATCCTCGGGATGACGGCCTGCGTGGGCCGCTCGTCGCGGGCGATGCGCCGCGAGTCGTTCGTGCTGGTGTGCCGCGTCGTGGTCGCGGCGCTCGCGCTCGGCACGCTCGTCGTGACCGGCACCATGAGCATCACGGCGGTCGTCCTCGTCATGGTCGCGCTCGAGGTGTGCGAGACGGTCAACGTGATGACCATGATGCGCCGCTACCTCGTCTGACCCGCGACGACGCCGCAGGTCGCCCCTGCTGCCGGGCCCCGTCCCGCGCACGCCCGGGCTCCCGGACCCGTGAGCCCGTCGTCGACCCCCCGCTAGGCTGAAGTCCCCCACCGACCATCCGGAGGTCCTTCCCGTGCACGTGCTCGTCACCGGCGGAGCCGGTTTCATCGGCTCGAACTTCGTCCACCAGACGGTGCGCGAGCGTCCCGACGTCCGCGTCACGGTCCTCGACGCGCTCACCTACGCGGGCGACGAGCGGAGCCTCGACCCGGTCGACGGCAAGGTCGTCTTCGCCAAGGGCGACATCGCGGACCCCGACATCGTCGACAGCCTCGTCAAGGACGTCGACCTCGTCGTGCACTTCGCGGCCGAGTCCCACAACGACAACTCGCTGCACGACCCGTGGCCGTTCCTGCGGACGAACGTCATCGGCACGTACCAGCTGCTGGAGGCGGTCCGCCGCCACGGCGTGCGCTTCCACCACATCTCGACGGACGAGGTCTACGGCGACCTCGAGCTCGACGACCCGGCCAAGTTCACGCCGGAGACGCCGTACAACCCGTCGTCGCCCTACAGCTCGACCAAGGCGTCCTCCGACCTGCTGGTGCGGGCCTGGGCGCGCAGCTTCGGCGTGCAGGCCACGATCTCGAACTGCTCGAACAACTACGGGCCGTACCAGCACGTCGAGAAGTTCATCCCGCGCCAGATCACGAACGTCATCGACGGCGTCCGCCCCAAGCTCTACGGCAAGGGCGAGAACGTGCGCGACTGGATCCACGTCGACGACCACAACAGCGCGGTCTGGGCCATCATCGAGCGCGGCCGGATCGGCGAGACGTACCTCATCGGTGCGGACGGCGAGGAGAACAACAAGACCGTCGTCGAGGACATCCTCGAGATCATGGGCCAGCCCCGCGACGCCTACGACCTCGTGAGCGACCGCCCCGGCCACGACATGCGCTACGCGATCGACGCGACCAAGCTGCGCGACGAGCTCGGCTGGACCCCCCGGTACGAGAACTTCCGCGCGGGCCTCGAGGCGACGGTCACGTGGTACCGCGAGAACGAGGCCTGGTGGCGTCCGCGCAAGGACGCCACGGAGGCCAAGTACGCGCAGCTCGGCCGCTGACCGCACGTCCCGCGCCGCCACCGCCCGGAGCCGGGGTGGCGGCGCGGCGGCGGGCCGATGATCTGCACAGATCCTCCACGGCACGCGTGCGACGGCTCTGCGCCGAGCGCCAGCGACGCACCTAGCATGACGGGGTGACCAGTCGCCACGTCGCCGTCCCGCGCCCTCGTGCGGCGCGGCACGCCCGCAACCCGCGCACGCACCGGGTCCTGCGTGGCGTCGCCCTCACGACCGTCGCGCTCCTCGCGTTCGGCGTCGCGGGCGCCGCTGCGGCGTTCACCCGCCTCCAGGGCAACATGGACCGCGTCGACATCTCGGCGCTCGTGGGCCCGACCCCGCAGGTGACCCGCACCCCCGACCCGGACGACCCGAACAAGGGCCTGCCGGTCAACATCCTGGTGCTCGGGTCCGACCAGCGCGACGGCGTCAACGCCGAGATCGGCGGCTCCGTCGCGGGCATGCGCTCCGACACCACGATCCTCGTGCACATCTCCGCCGACCGGCAGCGCGTCGAGGCCATCTCGATCCCCCGCGACTCCCTCGTCGACATCCCGTCGTGCACGATGTCCAACGGCAAGACGTCGCGCGCCACGCACGGCATGTTCAACACCGCGTTCGCGACGGGCTGGGACATGGGCGGCGACATGGCGTCCGCGGCCGCCTGCACGATCCGCACGGTGCAGGAGAACACGGGCGTCCCGATCGACCACTTCGTCGTCGTCGACTTCGCCGGGTTCCAGAACATGATCAACGCCATCGGCGGCGTGGACATCTGCATCCCCAACGCGATGACGTCGAAGGACGCGGGCCTCAACGTCCAGGCCGGTCAGCAGCGTCTGGACGGCGCCACGGCGCTCGCGTTCGCCCGCGCCCGCAAGGGCAAGGGCGTGGGTGACGGCTCCGACACCAACCGCATCGGCAACCAGCAGCGCCTGGTCGCGGCGATGGCGACCGAGGTCCTCTCGAAGAACGTCCTGAGCGACCTGGGGCAGCTGGTGTCGTTCCTCGACGCGGCGACGAGCTCGCTGACCACGGACTCGGGCCTGTCCCTCACGGCGATGACCGGCCTCACCTACAACATGCGGTCCATCCGGGGTGGCAACATCACGTTCATGACCGTGCCGTGGGCGCCTGCCAAGAGCGACCCGAACCGCGTCGAGTGGACCTCGGAGGCCGACGCGCTGTGGGAGAACGTCGCCGCGGACCGACCCGCCCTGGGCGAGCCCGAGACGCCCGCGACCCCGACGGCGCCGACCACGACCGCGCCCCCGGCGGCAGGTGCGACGACCCCGCCGGACGCGGGAG
>NZ_JAAXOY010000870.1 GCF_012396155.1 Cellulomonas septica
GCGCCCGCGATGTCCCTCGAGCAGCCCATGGCCGGCCGGGAGATGTCGTCGGCGGGTGCGGCGGCCGACACGGCGGCGACGTCGAAGCTCGCCTGGTACGGCGGGCGCACGGTGTTCACGGCGGGCAGCGGGCTGTCGGACGAGGCGGGCACGGGGACGGCGTGGGCGTTCGACGCGGCGTCGGTGTTCTCGCAGGAGTCGCTCGCGCGCGTCGCGGCGGCGCTCGGCGTCGCGGGCGAGCCGCGGCAGGAGTACGGCGCATGGACCGTCGGCTCGACGGACGGGACCGGTCCGACCGTGTCCCTCTCGCCCGACGGCACGGGCAGCATCTCGTACTACGACCCGTCGAAGGACCCGTGGTCCTGCGTCGCGTCGGCCCCGGAGACGCTCGACGGTGCGACCGAGGGGGGCGGCACGTCGTCGTCGGTCGACAAGGCGCAGGTGGACCCGGGCCTCGGCGCGAACTGCGACCCCCGGGACCTGCCCGCCGCCCCCACGGGCGACGCGGCGAAGGCGAAGACCACGGACCTGCTGCATGCGCTGGGCGTCGACCCGGCGTCGTACGAGCTCGAGGTCATGGCCGACACGGGCTCGCCCGCGCTCGTGCAGGTCACGGCGCACCTGGTGGTCGACGGGCAGCGGTCGGGCGTCGCGTGGAACGTGTCGCTCGTGGGCGACGGCGTGCAGTCGCTGTGGGGCTCGCTCGCGCCGGTCGTCGAGCTCGGCGACTACGACGTCGTGAGCGCGCGCGCCGCGGTCGAGCGCCTGGGCGACCCGCGGTTCGGGGCGTCGGGCGGGATCATGCCGTTCGCGGCCGACGACATGATGCGCGCGGAGTCCGGTGCCGCCGACGCTCCGGCGCCCGACGAGGTGCCGACGGTCCCGGCGACCCCCGACTTCGGTCCGCTCGCGTGGCCGGTCGAGGACGTGACGATCGAGTCGGCACGCCTGGGCCTCGCGCTCACGACGCTGCCCGACGGCGCCGCGGTGCTGCTGCCGACGTACGAGCTGTCGTCGTCGGACGGCCGGACGTGGACCGTGGTCGCGGTCGCCGACGCCGACCTGGACTTCACGGCGGCGGCGCGTTGAGACGTCCGCCGCGCTGAGCCGTCCGCCGCGCGAGCGGCGGGGCAGGGGGCGGCAGGGGGCGACGAAGGCCGGTCGGCG
>NZ_JAAXOY010000871.1 GCF_012396155.1 Cellulomonas septica
GGCGCGAGCGCGCACGCCGCCGACGCGGCCGTGAACACCGCGACGCCGACGACCGCGACCGGGACCGGCCCGTACCGGTCGACGAGCGGCCCGGCTCCGGCCAGCCCGACGGTGAGCGCGACGGTGTACGCGTCGAGCACCCACTGCAGCGCGCCCAGCCCGCCGCCGAGCTCCGTGCCGATCCGGTCGAGCGCGACGTTCACGACCGTGACGTCGAGGAAGAGCATGAACGTCGCGGCGGTGAGCAGGCCGATCCCGGTGCGCGCCGCGCGCATCGTCACGGGGCACCCGCGGACGTGACCGCCGAGAACGCGGCGCGGAACGCCGCCATCTCCTCGGGCGTCCCGATCGACACCCGCAGCTGCCCCGGACCGCCGATCTCCCGCACCAGCACCCCGTGCGCGACCAGGCGCTCCCAGACCGCACGCGCGTCGTCGAACGGCCCGACGAGCACGAAGTTCGCGTCGGAGTCCGGCACGGTCCAGCCACGTGCGCGCAGCCAGGCGACCAGGTCGTCCCGTCCGCGGCGCAGCGCGTCGACGGTGCGCAGCTGCTCGGTCCGGTACGCCAGGAGCGCGCAGCCCGCGGCCTGCGTGAGCGCCGACAGGTGGTACGGCAGCCGGACGACCCTCAGCACGTCGACCACCGCCGGGTCCGCCGCGAGGTACCCGATCCGCGCCCCGGCCCCCGCGAACGCCTTGCTGAGCGTCCGCACGACGACCAGGCGCGGGTGCCCGTCGAGCAGCTCGACCGCGCTCGGCACGCCCGCGCGGCGGAACTCCGCGTACGCCTCGTCGACCACGACGAGCCCGGGTGCCGCGTCGAGCGCGGCGGTCACCGTCGCGAGCGGCAGCGCGGTCCCCGTCGGGTTGTTGGGCGACGCGAGCACGACGACCGCGGGCCGGTGCGTCACGAGGTCGTCGACGAGGCGTGCGGGGTCGACGCCGTACCGCTCGTCGCGCGGCTCGCACCGCCACCCGGTCCCGGTGTTGCGCGCGTACTCCGGGTACATCGGGTACGTCGGCCCGTACGACAGCAGCAGCCGGCCCGGCCCGCCGAACGCCTGCAGCAGCTGCTGCATGACCTCGTTCGACCCGTTCGCCGCCCACACCCGCCGCGCGTCGAGCGGCACGCCCGTGTCGGCGGTCAGGTGCCCCGCGAGCGCCG
>NZ_JAAXOY010000872.1 GCF_012396155.1 Cellulomonas septica
CGCGCGCGACCGAGTCGGCGTGCCCGACGACCGCCGCCGGACGGCCGACCGACGCGAGGGACAGCTGCTCGACCGCGTGCTGCGCGCGCGCACCGCGCATCGCACCCGACGCCCCCGTCCAGAGGAACGCGCCGATGAGCGCACCCCAGACGGCGTCGGTGAGGTCGGGCTGGCCGCCCTGCACGAACGGGAAGACGAACGCCCAGGCGAAGACGCCGACGGCGACGACCCGTCCGCACCAGGCCGCGACGAGCGTGCCGGTGTGCCGGCTGCGCGTCGCCGCCCACACCGCGGACTGCAGGATCGCGCCGCCGTCGAGCGGCAGGCCCGGCAGGAGGTTGAACAGCCCGACGAACCCGTTGGAGAACGCCCCGGCGAACAGCAGCAGCCCGAGCAGCTGCCGCGTGCCGACGGCGTTCGCGGCGCCGAGGAACGCACCCGCGAGGACCAGGTTCGCGACCGGCCCCGCGAGCGCGACGAGGGCGTTGGTGCCCGGCGTCGGGGCGGCGACGCCGAACGTCGTGTGCCCGCCCCACAGCGTGAGGACGAACTCGCGGGGCTGCTGGCCGCGGGCGCGGGCGACGAGGCCGTGCGCGAGCTCGTGCACGAGCACCGACGCGAAGAGCAGCACGACGAAGACGCCCGCGACGACGTACACGCGCCCGCCGAGGTCGGGCGACCACGAGCGCACGGTCGGCGCGAACAGGAACGTGAGGACGACCGCGGCGATCAGCCAGCTGGGCGCGAGGATGATCGGTGCGCCGGCGACGCGGCCGATCACCCAGCCGGAGGTGCGCGGCGCGGCAGGTCGGGGGTCGCTCACCGGGCCAGCCTATGCGGGACCCCTGGGCGTCCCCTGCACGTCCGGCGTGCGGTCGGTCCCGCGGGTGCGGCGCGCGGCGCGGTGGGTCGGGAGCGTCGGTGGCGCGCCCTAGGCTCGGTGACGTGAGTGCGCAGGACGTGGTGGCGGTCGACCGGGACGAGGTCGTCGAGGAGCTGGTCGACCAGGCGGTCGAGCAGGCGGTCGAGCAGGCGGTCCGCGTGCGCCCGCCGTCGCGGCCGGGCCTGTCGCCGTCGCGCGCGAACGACTTCCTGCAGTGCCCGCTGCTGTTCCGGTTCCGGGTCGTCGACCGGCTGCCCGAGCCCCCGAGCGCCGCCGCCGCACG
>NZ_JAAXOY010000873.1 GCF_012396155.1 Cellulomonas septica
GCCGTGCCGGCGCGGGCGCGTACGACCCAGCCCTCGATGTTGCGCTGCGAGCCGGCCGACACCGCGAGGGCACCGGGCGGGACGTCGCGCCGGATGACGCTGCCCGCTCCCGTGTACGCGCCGTCGCCGACCGTGACCGGCGCGACGAACATGTTGTCCGCGCCCGTGCGGGCGTGCGAGCCGATCGTCGTGCGGTGCTTGTTGACGCCGTCGTAGTTGACGGTCACCGACGCGGCGCCGATGTTCGTGTGCTCGCCGATCGTCGCGTCGCCCACGTAGGACAGGTGCGGGACCTTCGAGCCCGTGCCGATCTGCGCGTTCTTCGTCTCGACGAACGTGCCGATCTTGCCGTCGGCGCCGAGCACCGTGCCGGGGCGCAGGTAGGCGAACGGGCCGACGCTCGCGCCCTCGCCGATCACCGCGAGCTCGCCGTGCGTGCGGCTCACGGTCGCGCGCGGGCCGACCTCGACGCTCGTGAGCGTCGTGTCCGGGCCGACCGTCGCGCCCTCGCGGACGACCGTCGCGCCGTGCAGCTGCGTGCCGGGCAGGAGCGTGACGTCGCGCTCGAGCTCGACGTCCACGTCGACCCACGTCGTCGCCGGGTCCACGACCGTCACGCCGTCGCGCATCCAGTCCTCGAGGATCCGGCGGTTGATCTCTGCCCGCAGCCGCGCGAGCTGCACGCGGTCGTTGACGCCCTCGACGACCAGCGGGTCGTCCGTGCGCAGCGCGCGCACGTGCCCGCCGTCCGTGCGGGCGATCGCCAGCACGTCCGTCAGGTAGACCTCGCCCTGCGCGTTGTCGCGGCCGAGGCGGCCGAGCGCGCCGCGCAGCACCGCGGCGTCGAACACGTAGATGGACGAGTTGATCTCGGTGATCGCGCGCTGCTCGTCGTCGGCGTCCTTCTGCTCGACGATGCCGAGCACGTCGCCCGTGCCCGGCTCGCGCAGGATGCGGCCGTAGCCCGTCGGGTCGTCGACCTCGGTCGTGAGCACCGTCACGGCGTTGCCGTCCGCGTGGTGCGCGGCGAGCAGCTCGCCGAGCGTCCCCGCATCGAGCAGCGGGACGTCGCCCGCGACCACGACGACCGCGCCGTCGAGCAGCACGCCCGCGGCCGAGCCGGGCTCGCCGACGCCGTGACCGGTCGCACCGGCGGCCTG
>NZ_JAAXOY010000874.1 GCF_012396155.1 Cellulomonas septica
CTGCCCGTCGCGAAGGCCCGCCGCACGCGCGCCGCCATGCAGGGCCCCGTCCCCGCCGGCGTCCCCTCCTGGCACCGCCTCGTCGCCGACGCGCGACCGCTCGACCCGGCGACCCCGCAGCCCGAGGCGCACGACGTCGCGCTCCTGCAGTACACCGGCGGCACGACGGGCACCCCGAAGGCCGCGGTGCTCAGCCACCGCAACCTCGTCGCCAACGCGGTCCAGGGCCACGCGTGGACGGGCGTCGAGCCCGGCACCGAGGTCGTCTACGGCGTCCTCCCGTTCTTCCACGCGTTCGGTCTCACGCTGTGCCTCACGTACGCCGTGCGGGTCGGTGCGACGCTCGTCGTCTTCCCGTCGTTCGACCCCGCCATGGTCGTCGCGGCGCAGCGCCGCCGGCCCGGGACGTTCCTGCCCGCGGTCCCGCCGATGCTCGACCGCCTCGTGACCGCCGCCGAGTCCGCGGGTGCGGACCTCACGTCGTTCACGCACGCGATCTCCGGCGCGATGGCGCTGCCGGCCGAGACCGCGCGCCGGTGGGAGGCGGCGACGGGCGGGCTCGTCGTCGAGGGGTACGGCATGACGGAGACGTCGCCCGTCGCGCTCGGCAACCCCCTGACGCCCGAGCGCCGCCCCGGCACGCTCGGCCTGCCGTTCCCCAGCACCGAGGTGCGGGTCGTCGACCAGGAGGACCCGACGCGCGACGTCGACCCGGCCACCGGCGGCGAGCTGCTGATCCGCGGGCCGCAGGTGTTCCAGGGCTACTGGCAGCGGCCCGACGAGACCGCCGCGCAGCTCCTGCCCGGCGGCTGGCTGCGCACCGGGGACGTCGTGCAGGTCGTCGACGGCAGCGTCGTCCTGGTCGACCGCATGAAGGAGATGATCGTCACCGGCGGCTTCAAGGTGTACCCGTCGCAGGTCGAGGACCACCTGCGCGGCATGCCGGGCATCGCCGACGTGGCCGTCGTCGGGGTACCGGGCGGTGCGATGGGCGAGTCCGTCGTCGCCGCGGTCGTGCTGGCCGACGACGCGTCCGGCGTCGACCTCGCGGCGGTCCGCGCGTGGTGCGAGCAGCGGCTCGCGCGGTACGCGCTGCCGCGCCGCCTCGTCGTGCTCACCGAGCTGCCGCGCTCGCAGGTCGGCAAGGTCTTG
>NZ_JAAXOY010000875.1 GCF_012396155.1 Cellulomonas septica
GGCGTGCAGCCGGTGCCGGACCTCGTCACGTACCAGTGACGTCGCGCGCCGGGTCCCGGCGGATGCCGGTCAGTGCGCGGCGGCGCGCCGCCGGCGCGGGACGAGGTGCAGGACGGCGACGATCACCGCGCCGACGACGAGGCCGACGAGCGCCGACCCGAGCGTGTCGACGAGCCACGCGAGCACCCCGCCGACGCCCGGCACGTGGTGCACGGCCTCCTCGAGGTGGTGCAGCACGTCGATCGGCCCGTGCCAGCCGAGGGTGTCGACGCCGGACAGCAGGATGTGCCCGCCGACCCACAGCATCGCCACGATGCCGACCGTCGACAGCACCGACAGCACCTTCGGCATCGCGCGGACCAGGACACGGCCCGTGGCCGCCGCCGCCCGGTTCTCGCGGCCCGCGAGGTGCAGCCCGATGTCGTCCATCTTCACGATGAGCGCGACGACGCCGTAGACGAGGGCCGTGATCGCGAGCGCGACGACGGCCAGGATCAGCGCGCGGGACAGCAGGGGCTCGTCGGCGACCTCGTTGAGGGCGATGACCATGATCTCGGCGGACAGGATGAAGTCCGTGCGGATCGCGCCGCCGACCATCGTCTTCTCGGTGTCGGCACCCTGCGCCGCGGCGGGCGTGCTCGTGTGCTCCTTCGCGTGCCCGCTGACGAGCTCCCAGATCTTCTCCGCGCCCTCGTACGACAGGTACGCGCCGCCGACCATGAGGATCGGCGTCAGCAGCCACGGCAGGAACTGGCTCAGCAGCAGGGCCGCCGGGAGGATGAACAGCAGCTTGTTGCGCAGCGACCCGACGGCGATGCGGCGGATGATCGGCAGCTCCCGGTCGGGCGTGAACCCGTGCACGTAGCGCGGCGTGACGGCGGTGTCGTCGATCACCACGCCCGCGGCCTTCGCGCTCGCCCGCCCCGCGGCCGCGCCCACGTCGTCGACCGACGCCGCCGCGAGCTTCGCGAGCGCCGCGATGTCGTCCAGGAGGGCCGCGAGACCGCCTGCCATCACCATCTCCTTCACCGGCCCGCAGGCCGTCCGTGGTGGCGCCGCGTTCGGTCGCCTCGCGCAAGGCTAGGGCGCGGCGGGCCGGTCGGCGCGTCACGTCCGCCGGCCCCGCCCGACCGGGTGGGCCGCCCGCAC
>NZ_JAAXOY010000876.1 GCF_012396155.1 Cellulomonas septica
CGCGGGGGCCGGCGGGCGGCCACCTCCTGGCTCCCGCGGCACGCGCCTCGCGGGGCCCTCAGCCCGCCTGCGCCGCGTCCCGCTCCGCGTCCTGCTCCGTGCGGGTCGTCGCGACGGGCCAGCCCTCGTCGTCCCAGCCGAGCTCGCGCAGGCCGAGCGTGATCTCGCCGCCCGCGGCCGCGTCGTACCAGTGGAACGCGAGCACGCCCCGGGAGACGGACTGGCCGCCGGGGCCGACCATGTCGCCCGTCGTCGCGAGCAGCGGCGTGCCGCCGTCGTCGACGAGGTCGGTGCCGTCCCGGTCGACGTACGGCCCGGTCACCGAGCGCGAGCGCCCGACCGCCATGTTGTACGTCGAGTCGGTGCCGCGGCAGCAGAAGTCGCGCGAGAAGAACAGGTAGTACCAGCCGTCGCGGTGCACGAGGTACGGCGCCTCGATCGGGTTCGGCGCGCCCGTGCGGCTCGCGAGCGTCACAGGCTCGGCGTCACGGTCGACGGGCAGGCCTGACGGGAAGGACAGCTCGACGAGCTGGATCCCGCCCCAGAACGACCCGAACGCCATCCAGCCGCGGCCGTCGTCGTCGACGAGCACGCCCGGGTCGATCGCGTTGTAGTCCGTCTCCCCCGGTGTCGACGCCCACACGAGCCCCTGGTCGACCCACGCGTAGTCCGGGTCGTCCGGGTCGAGCGTCGTGTTCGTCGTCAGGCCGATCGCGGAGCGGTTCGAGCCGAACGTCGACGCCGAGTAGTAGAGGTACCAGGTGCCGTCGTGCTCGAGGACCTCGGGCGCCCAGAAGTTCTGCACGCCCGGCACGCCCTCGTAGGCCCAGTGCGGCCGGGTCGACGCGTCCCACACGGTCCCGGTCGCCTCCCAGGTCCGACCCTCGTCGAGCGAGCGTCGGATCTGCGGGGCACCGAGCCCCTCGCGCACGTCCCCGGTGCTGAAGACGTACCAGGGCTCGCCCTCGTCGCCGACGACGAGCGCGGGGTCGTGCGCGCGCAGGTCCCCGGACGGCTCGAGGTCGGTGGCCGCGACGAGGGGATCGGGCCACAGCCACCAGGCCAGTCCGCCGCCGACCAGCAGCGCACCGACGACGAGCATGGCCACCAGGCCGAGCCCGCGCCGGCGCCC
>NZ_JAAXOY010000877.1 GCF_012396155.1 Cellulomonas septica
CTGGTGCGCACCGTCGGGAGCCGCCCCCAGGACGAAGCGGTCGCCGCCCTGGCCGCCCTCGGACCGGCCGCTGTCCGCGCCCGCGTCGAGCACGTCGGCACCCCAGCCGCCCTGCAGCAGGTCGTGGCCGTCGCCGCCGAGCAGCGTGTCGTCGCCGTCGCCCCCGATCAGCACGTCGTCGCCGCCGAGCCCCGAGACGCGGTCGTCGCCCGCGCCGGCGCAGATGACGTCCGCGCCCGGCGTGCCCGTCAGGACGTCCGGTCCGTCGGTGCCGCGGATCGTGCACGGGTGGCCGGGCGCGGTGTCGTACCGGACGTAGTCCCACGTGGACGAGCCCCGGTACGTCTCGAACCCCAGCCCGACCGTCCCCGCGCCGCGTCCCGTGAACGTCCGGTCCAGCACGGTGCGGCCGTCGACCGTCAGCCGGACCTGCTGGCCGCGCGCCTCGAGGTGGTACCGGTGCCAGCGGTGCGTGTCGAGCGGGATCACCTGGCGGTCCTCGTACGGGTAGAGCACGCACAGCTCGCCGGGTGCGAAGCCGACCTGGAGCAGGTCCATGGTGTCGCCGACCCACAGGAGCGTCGGCGGCGGCGTGCCCGTCTCCTCGTCGAGGCACGCGCCCGTCGCGTCGCGGCCGAGCCGCATCCGGACGTCGACGTCCCAGCCGGTCAGCCGGCCCGACGTGCCGGTCCACTCCGACGTGCCCGCGGTCTCGAGCAGCATGACGAGCGTCTCGGGGCCGATCGTGATCGCGCCGCCGCGCGTGCTCGCGACCGGGTCCCCGCCGAACCCGATCACCTGCCACGGGTCGGTGGGCGGGCGCGTGAACTCCTCGCGCTGCACGTCGCCGGCCCACGCGGGTGCCGGGAGCAGCATGGCCAGGGCGGCGACCGCCCCGATGGTCAGACCGAGCCGCGTCCGCCTCGTCATCGCGCCCTCCTCGGGTGTCGGCGTGGTGCGGACACTAGGGGCGTCGGGGCGGGCGGACGGTCGGCCGCGGGGAGCCGAAAGGGTTCGTCGTCGCAGGTCTGCCCGTTCGGGCACCCGAGGGCGCGTGCTGCGCGGGCCGGGCGACGGCGGCGGGCGGCGACG
>NZ_JAAXOY010000878.1 GCF_012396155.1 Cellulomonas septica
GGCGTCGGCCGCGTCACCGGCGCGATGGTCGGTGGTCTGATCATGGGCGTCATGTCGAACGGCATGCAGCTCATGGGCATCGACCAGTCGGTGCAGCAGATGGTCAAGGGCCTCGCGCTGCTGTTCGCCGGCATCGTGCTGCGCGGCATCGCCGCCGGCCGCTGGCCCACGGCGAACATGTACGAGTTCACGATCGTCGGCGTCTTCGTCGCGGTGTCCGTGCTCGCCGTCGTGCAGCGCCGCCGGGTCATCGCGTTCCTCGGCGTGCTCGTCATGGGCATCGCGGTCCTCGCGCTCGTGCTGGCCCTCAACGCGTTCTACATCCAGGCCGACGCCGTCCAGCCCGCGCTGCACTCCTACTGGCTGGTCATCCACGTCGGCGTCGCCATCATCGCGACCGGCATCTTCACGGTCGCGTTCGCCGCGTCCGCGCTGCAGATCCTCGCCGACGTGCGGGCGTCCGGCCCCAAGGCCGTCGACGCGCCCCGCGCCTGGACCGACGGCATGCGGCGTGCGGTCGTCGGCCCGCGGTTCGGGTGGGTCGACCAGGTGCCGTCGCCGCGCGACCTCGAGGCGCTCGCGTTCCGCCTCAACGCGCTCGGGTTCGTGCTGTGGACGTTCACGCTCATCGGCGGCGCGATCTGGGCCGAGCACGCGTGGGGCCGCTACTGGGGCTGGGACCCCAAGGAGGTCGGCACGTTCGTCGCGTGGGTCGTGTACGCGGCCTACCTGCACGCCCGCACGACGCGCGGGTGGAGCGGACGCCGCGCCGCCTACTTCGTGTTCGTCGGCTACGCCGTCGTGCTCGCGAACTTCACCGTCGTGAACCTGGTGTTCTCCGGCAAGCACTCCTACTCGGGCCTCTGACCGGCCCGTCCGCCCGACACGGGCGGCGGGCGCGGACCGGGGACGTGCGCGCGGCGTGACGTCCGACGTCGACGGGACGTCAGGACGTCGGCGGGACGTCAGGACGTCGACGCGACGTCGGGACGTCGGCGGGACGTCAGGTCGTGGGGGAGCCGTCGCCCGTGCCCTGCTCGCGTCGGCGCCGCTCCTCGTCGAGCTTGCGCAGGAAGTCGGGGTCGTCGTCGGGGGCGACCGGTCCCGTGCGGCGGCGCGGCGTCCACG
>NZ_JAAXOY010000879.1 GCF_012396155.1 Cellulomonas septica
GCGCGACGAGCGCCGCCCGCCCGTACCGCCGAGCAGCCGGACGGGCCGTGCTCCGTCAGGCGTCGAGGCGCATCCGCCGCTGCGCGCCCTGCGTGCGCAGCACGAACCGGAACAGCGCGTCGACGTCGCTCTCGCGGATGTCGACGAACCGGCACCCGTACTGCGTGCCGCCGGTGCTGGTCCGCTGCGTGCGCAGGATCTCGGCGTCGAGCTTGACCGCACCGCGACCGGTCGGGAACTCGAACGCGACGCGGTCGTGCACCGCGAGCGTCGACGTCGTGGAGAGGCGCATGCCGTGCGCGCTGATGTCGACGACCACGAACGAGATCGGGCGGCCCGGGCCGGCGCCGTCGGGGCCCGTCGCGACGCCCGTGCACAGCTGGAGCGTCCGGACGCGCGCGCCCTGCCGCTTCTGCAGCATCGAGACGAGCTCGAGGTCGACGAGCGCGACCGTCGACGCGCCCACGCGCGACACCGCACCGACGTAGCGGACCTCGCCGCGGACCTCGTCGAGCACGAGCACCTGGACGTCGTCGCCGGGCCGCACCCCGCCGGGCACGACCCCGTGCTCCGCCGCGACCGTCATGGTCTCGCCGTCGAACGCCGCGACGTACCCCTCGACCACGGTGGTGCGGTCGCGCACCGTGAGCGCGCATCGTTCGAGGTCGTGCATGGTCGGTCCGTCCCGGTGGTGCTGGTCCTGGCGCCGGCACGGTGACACGTGCCGACACCGAACCCATCGGCAGGGCCGACGACCGGCTGAGGGGTCCGCCGCGGGACCCCCCGGCCGGGTGACGTCACTCCCGGTGGAGCGTGTGCTGCACGCCCCGGCGGTCGTCTCGACCGCGTCGGGCAGGCGCGTCGTGCCGCGCGACGGCGCGACCTCCCGGACCGTCCCCGCCGTGCAGCTGCCCGCTTCCGCAGGAGCGTCAGGCGACGCCGGCGGCGCGTGCCTGCCGCACGGCCTCGCGCACGTCACCGGTCCACGGGTCGCCGTGCCCCGGGAGGATCGTGCGGACGCCCGTCGGCAGCCCGTCGAGGGACGCGAGCGCCGCGTCCGCGTCGGCCGTGCCCGCGCGTGCGACGACCCGTGGTCCGGTGCGCCCGGTGTACGGGTCGAGCGTGAC
>NZ_JAAXOY010000088.1 GCF_012396155.1 Cellulomonas septica
GCCGACGTTCGGCGCGCGCGAGGGCGTCGGCTTCGCCCGCCTCAACCTCGCGGCGTCGACGGCCACCCTCGAGGACGGCGTCCGACGTCTGGCGTCCGCCCTCGCCTGACGTCCCGCCGCCGGGCACCCCGGCAGGTCCCTGCCGGTCGGTCCGCCCCTGGCTCGCCTCCGCGGCGACGTGCACGTCCGACGCGTCCGCGCCCGGCGGTCCGACACCGGCCTGACGCCGGGGCGACGTGCGTGTCGGACCGGTCAGCGACGCGCCGACGACCCTTGCGCCGAACGGGCGAATCTGCGCCCGTCTGCACGGACACAGCGCGCGAATCGCGACATAGGTCCTGTCCAGGACGCCCTGCGCGCGGGTGTCCAGGTCACGGTCAGGTCGCGCCGCTCAAGTGGACGCCCGTCCTGCCGATGCTGACGACTGAAGACCCCGTGCCGATCCAGACGGCGAGGCGGTCCGGGCACGACGACGAGCCTGGCGAGGAGGCTGACATGAAGAGGTGCGACGAGTGCACGTCCCCGGTGGCGGAGTGCAACCACTGCGAGGGTCAGGGTCGCAAGCGGTGGAAGGGCGAGTGCACGTTCTGCCGCGGCACGGGCATGGTCTGCTCGGGGAACAGCAACCACCGCTGGTGAGCTGACGGCCCGCGGAGCGGGCCGGCGCACGGTCCCGCCGCCGTCGATGCCGGCCCCCCGCGGGCCGTCTCATGCCCGGCGCGAGGGGTGACGGACGAGCGGTCGGCGGATCCGGGCCGGGCGGACGGCGCGGTCAGACGCGGTCGCGGACCAGCGCGACGAGGGCGTCGACGATGGGGACGTCCGCGTCGAGCCACGGGACGTCGTGCCACTGCCCGGCGGGCAGCCAGCGGAGCTCGTCGTGCTCGACGAGCGGCTCGGGGACGCCGTCGACGACCTCCACGAGCCAGAGGCGCATCACGTACCGGTCGGTGAGGGGCCAGACGCCGTCGTCGGGGCCCACGACCTCGTCGCCGAGGGCGACACGGACGCCGAGCTCTTCCCGGAGCTCACGGTGGAGCGCGGTCTCGGGGGTCTCCCCGGCGTCGACCTTGCCGCCGGGGAACTCCCATCGACCTGCGAGGCTCGCCGGCGTCGCGCGACGCGCGGAGAGCAGGACCCGGGGCTCGTCCAGGTCGTCGACCACGGCGGCGGCGACGACGAGCACGGGTGGTGTCATGCGGTGAGTCTGCCAGTCCCGGTGGCGACTCGGGTGTGGCGACCGGCTGCCGTACGGCGGCCCGGTCGCCCGGGCCGCCGGGAAGTCGGCTTCGTCAGATCAGCGGATGCCGTGCGCGACGGCCCACGCGACCGCCTCGGCGCGCGTGGAGACGCCGATCTTGCGGTAGACGCTGCGGACCTGGGACTTGACGGTGTTGCGCGTCACGAACAGACGGGTGGCGATCTCCTCGAGCGTCACGTCCTCGCCGAGCTCGCCGAGGACCACCCGCTCGCGACGCGTCAGCGCCTCGGTGACGGTCCCGACCGTCTCGCTCGTCTCCAACATGCTCATCGTGTCCTCCGGTTGTGCTGCATGGATGCCGACTTCTCCGGCTCCGCCTGGGGCGGCGTACCGGATGAGAGGCGACAACCAGGGCGTCATGACGCCACTTTCACCAACTCGTTTTCGCGAAGCGCTGCGTACCGGTCTCGCTGCCACCCACAATGAACGCCGGGGGGCGATGCTGATACACCCGGGTCATCAGACCCCCGTCGGTTCACCCGTTCGGCCGATGGTCGCGGGTCCGTAAGGTCCGATATACGCCGTCGCGAGGCAGCTGGTCCAGAGGACGGGCTCGACGTCAGCCCGCGGCGTGCGCCTCGTACTCCTCGGCGGTGAGCAGCGGGCCCGTCTCGGTGACGTCGACCTTGAGCAGCCAGCCTCGCCCGAAGGGGTCGGAGTTGACGAGCGACGGGTCGTCGACCGCCTCCTGGTTGACCTCGGCGACGGTGCCGGAGACCGGCGAGAAGAGCTCGGAGACGGACTTGGTGGACTCGATCTCGCCGACGACCGCACCGGCGGTGATCGTCTCGCCGACGGCCGGGAGCTCGAGGTAGACGATGTCGCCGAGCGCCTCGGCGGCGGTCGAGGTGATGCCGACGGTCGCGGGGGCGCCGTCCTGGAGCCACTCGTGCTCGAGCGTGTAGTGCAGGTGCGTGGGCAGGTCGGTCATGGCGTCTCCAGGTGGGTCCGGGCCGGGCTCGTCGAGGACGGGTGTCGTCGGGTGGGGTCTCGCCGGGGGGGGTCCCGACGAGAGCTCGTCATCGAGGACGACGGTAGAAGGGCAGGGCCACCACGCGCACGGGTTCGGCGCGTCCGCGCACGTCGACGGCGAGCTCGGTGCCGGGTGCGCTGACCTCCGGGGTCACGTACGCCATGGCGACGGGGTGTCCGAGGGTCGGCGACGGGGCACCGGACGTGACGGTCCCGACGTGCGGGGCGTCCGGCGCCAACGACGCGAGCACCGGGTAGCCGTGCCGGGCGGCGCGGCGACCGAGACCCTGCAGCCCGACGAGCACGCGCGCGGGCTCGGAGTCGTGGCGACCGGCGAGCGCGGCGCGGCCGACGAAGTCGAGCGGCTTGCCGTCGGCGTCGGTCTTGTCGAGCCTGACGACGCGACCGAGGCCGGCGTCGTAGGGCGTCGTCGTGCGGTCGAGCTCGTTGCCGTAGAGCGGCATGCCGGCCTCGAGGCGCAGGCTGTCGCGCGCGGAGAGACCCGCGGGGACGAGCCCGTGCGGCTCGCCGGCGGTGAGCAGGGCACGCCACAGGGCGGGGGCGTCGGAGGCGTCGACGAACAGCTCGAAGCCGTCCTCGCCGGTGTAGCCCGTGCGGGCGACGAGCGCGGGCAGGCCCGCGACGGTCGCCGGGACCGCGGCGTAGTACTTGAGCGCGCGCACCGCGTCGACGTCGGAGGCCTCGGTCACGGACGCGACGATCTCCTCCGCGCGCGGGCCCTGCACCGCGACGAGGGCCGTGCGCAGGGACGCGTCGTCGAGGGTCGCGTCGAAGCCCTCGAGCCGCTCGACGAGGGCCGCGCGGACGACGTCGACGTTCGACGCGTTCGCGACGACGACGAACCGCTCGGCCGCCAGCCGGTAGACGACGAGGTCGTCGAGGACCGCGCCGTGCTCGTCGACGATCATCGTGTACCGCGCCCGGCCGTCGGCGAGCGCCGACAGGTGGCCGACGAGGGCCGCGTCGAGCGCGGCGCCCGCCTGCGGGCCGGTGATCTCGAGCTCGCCCATGTGCGACAGGTCGAACAGCCCCGCGGCGGTGCGGACCGCGGTGTGCTCGGCGATGTCGGACGAGTAGCGCAGCGGCATCTGCCACCCCGCGAAGGACGTGAGCGCGGCGCCCAGGGCGACGTGCTCGTCGTGCAGCGGGGACAGGGTGTCCGTCGTCGGGTCGCTCACGGTCGCTCCGTTCGTCGGGTCCGGCTCGGTCGCGGTCGTCGCGGCCGCCGGCGTCGTCGGGGTGGGCTCGGGCGGGCTCACTCGGCGAACGCCTCGACCGGCGGGCACGAGCAGACGAGGTTGCGGTCGCCGTGCGCGCCGTCGATGCGACGGACCGGCGGCCAGTACTTGTTCTCGCCGAGCGACGCGACCGGGTAGGCCGCGAGCCGGCGCGCGTACGGCTTGTCCCAGTCGTCCGACGTCACGGCTGCGGCGGTGTGCGGGGCGTTGCGGAGCGGCGACTCCTCGACCGCCCACCGCCCGTCCGCGACCGCGTCGATCTCCGCACGGATCGCGACGAGCGCGTCGACGAACCGGTCGAGCTCCGCGAGGTCCTCGCTCTCCGTCGGCTCGACCATGAGCGTGCCCGCCACCGGAAACGACAGCGTCGGCGCGTGGAAGCCGTAGTCCATGAGCCGCTTCGCGACGTCCTCCGCGGTCACGCCCGTCTGCTTGGTGATGTCGCGCAGGTCAAGGATGCACTCGTGCGCGACGAGCCCGTTCGGGCCCGTGTAGAGCACCGGGAAGTGCGGCGCGAGGCGCGTGGCCAGGTAGTTCGCGGCCAGCACCGCGGTCTCCGTCGCGGCGCGCAGGCCGTCGGGGCCCATGAGCGCGACGTACGCCCACGAGATCGGGAGGATGCCCGCCGAGCCCCAGGGCGCCGCGGAGACGGGGGCGACGGCTCCGGTCGTCGCCGCGCCGCCGACGGCGTCGTCGGAGCGTGCCGGGGTCGGGTCGCCCGGCAGGAACGGCGCGAGGTGCGCCGCGACCGCGACCGGCCCGACGCCGGGACCGCCGCCGCCATGCGGGATGCAGAACGTCTTGTGCAGGTTGAGGTGGCTCACGTCGCCGCCGATCTCGCCCGGCCGCGCGAGCCCGACGAGCGCGTTGAGGTTCGCGCCGTCGATGTACACCTGGCCGCCCGCGTCGTGCACGAGGTCGCACACCGTCCGGACGCCCTCCTCGTAGACGCCGTGCGTCGAGGGGTACGTGATCATGATCGCCGCGACCTGGGGGCCGTGCTGGTCGAGCTTCGCGCGCAGGTCGTCGAGGTCGATCGACCCGTCGGGCGCGGTCGCGACGACCACGACGCGGAGGCCCGCGAGCGCCGCCGACGCCGCGTTCGTGCCGTGCGCCGATGCCGGGATGAGGCAGATGTCGCGCTCCTCGCCCCGGCTGCGGTGGTACGCGTGGATCGCGAGCAGGCCCGCGAACTCGCCCTGCGAGCCGCCGTTCGGCTGCACCGACACCGCCGCGTAACCCGTGATCTCGGCGAGCCAGTCCTGCAGCTCGGTGACGAGCTCCGCGTAGCCCTGCGTCTGGTCCGCGGGGGCGAACGGGTGGATCGACGCGAACTCGGGCCAGGAGATCGCCTCCATCTCGACCGTCGCGTTGAGCTTCATCGTGCACGAGCCCAGCGGGATCATCGTCCGGTCGAGCGCGAGGTCCTTGTCGGACAGGCGGCGCAGGTAGCGCAGCATCGCGGTCTCGGAGCGGTGCAGGTGGAAGACGGGGTGCTGCAGGTACGGCGTCGTGCGGCGCAGCGCCTCGGGGAGCGCGTCGGACGGGCCGTCGAGGTCGCTCGCGCCGACGAAGCCGAATGCGAAGGTGTCGTCGTCGTCGGCCTCGAGGCGCGTCGTGCCGGCCTGCGCGAAAGCGAGGACGACCGCGAGGACGTGCTCGGGGCGGGTCCGCTCGTCGCACGTGACCTGCACGTGGTCGGCGTCGGGCGCCCACAGGTTCACGCCGAGGTCCGCCGCCGCGGCGACGACGGCCGTGGCGCGACCCGGCACGGCCGCGCGCACGGTGTCGAAGAACGTCGCGTGCTCGACGGTCACGCCGACCTCGCTGAGGACGGTCGCGACCGACCGGGCGTGCGCGTGCACGCGCCGGGCGATCGCCTTCAGCCCGTCGGGGCCGTGGTAGACCGCGTACATCGACGCGACGATCGCGAGCAGCGCCTGCGCGGTGCAGATGTTGCTCGTCGCCTTCTCGCGGCGGATGTGCTGCTCACGGGTCTGCAGCGCGAGGCGGTAGGCGCGCGCGCCGTCAGCGTCGATGCTCACCCCGACGAGGCGTCCGGGGAGCGAGCGCTCGAGGCCGTTGCGGACCGCCATGAACGCGGCGTGCGGGCCGCCGCCGAACAGCGGGACGCCGAACCGCTGCGCCGACCCGACCGCGATGTCCGCGCCGAGCTCGCCGGGCGTCGTCACGAGCGTGAGCGCCAGCAGGTCGGAGGCGACCGTCACGAGCGCGCCGCGCTCCTTCGCCTGGGCGATCACGGGCCGCAGGTCGCGCACCGCACCCGACGCGCCGACCTGCTGCACCACGACGCCCAGCAGCGTCCCCTCGACCTCGGGCAGCCCGTCGGACAGGTCCGCGACGACGACCGGCAGGCCGATCGCCTCCGCACGCCCGACCGTCACGGCCAGCGACTGGCCGAACAGGTCCGCGTCGAGCACGACCGTGCCCGGCTTGTTGCGCTGCCCGCGCCACATGAGCGCGACGGCCTCCGCCACGGCGGTCGCCTCGTCGAGCAGGGACGCGTTCGCGATGTCCAGACCCGTCAGGTCCGTGACCATCGTCTGGAAGTTGAGCAGCGCCTCGAGGCGCCCCTGGGAGATCTCCGGCTGGTACGGCGTGTACGCCGTGTACCAAGCGGGCGACTCCAGCACGTTCCGGCGGATCACCGGCGGCGTCACGGTGTCGTAGTACCCCTGGCCGATCATCGACGTGAGCACGCGGTTGCGGCCCGCGATGCCGCGCAGCGCGTCGAGGACCTCCTCCTCGCTGCGGGCGGCCGGCAGGTCGAGCTCACGGCCCGTCCGGATCGACGCGGGCACCGCGGCGTCGATCAGCGCGTCGACCGTCGGGAAGCCGACCGTGGACAGCATGCGCAGCGTCTCCTCGCCGCGCGGACCGATGTGCCGGTCGGCGAAACCCTCGGCGGCGGGCGTGTGCTCGACGGCCGTCAGGTTCACCGCGGCGGTGTGGCTCTCGGCCGCAGGGCCGGCGTGCGGGGCGTCGGCGTCGGGCTGCACGGGCGGGACGGCGAGGGCGCCGGCACGGGCGACGACGTCGTGCAACGAGCTGAGGTCGGTCACGGGCTGCTCCGGGGGTCGTCCGGCAGGCGCGCCGGGACGGGCGTGTGGGCTCCCCGCTCTGTCATCCGCGCGCCGGGGCGTGCGACCTGAGAGTTTTGCCGGTCCGCCATGGCCGCTACAGGCCCGGGGCGCGCCGACTTGCACCGTCGGTGGGTCGGTCCCCGTCGGGGGTCGACCGCTTTCCAGAGTTGCCTCGCCGTCGCGGTACAGGGGCCTGAGAGATTCCCGGGGAGGGTTGCTCCTTCGGCGTCCGGCTCGTGGTGTCCGGAGCTCTCCCGCGTCGGTTCGAGCAGCGTGTTCAGTTGTCGCGTTGCCCGGCCAGCCTACCCGCCGCCGCATGGCCGCCGCTGACCGCCGGTCGGGCGATGCGGTACAGCACGTGCCGCTCGAGCCGGTGCCCGTGCGGGACCGACGGGTGGTCGAAGTCGTCGGCGGGGTCGCGCGTCATGCCGATGCGCCGCATCACGGCCTGCGAGCGGACGTTCGGCACGGCCGTGAAGGAGACGATCTCGTCGAGACCCGCCTCCTCGAAGCCGACGCGCAGCGCCTCACGAGCCGCCTCCGACGCGTACCCGTGCCCCCACGCCCAGCGCGGCAGCCGCCAGCCGACCTCGACGAGCGCCGGGTTCCACGACGGGCGGCTCAGACCCGTGAAGCCGGCGAACCTGCCCTCCACCTCCAGCGCCCACAGACCCCAGCCGTTCTGCTCGAGGCCCGCCTGCGCACGGGTCGCGAGCGCGTCGCTCTGCTCGCGGGTCAGCGGCGCCGGGAAGTGCTCCATGACGTCCGGGTCCGCGTTCATCCGCGCGAACGGCTCGAGGTCCGCGTCGCTCCACTGCCGCATGACGAGTCGCTCGGTCCGTCGCTCGAGTCCCATCCGGGCACCGTACGTGCGTCGGTGCGGTCAGCGTGGACGGTCCGCGGACCCGCGGTCGAGAGGACCGATCGCGCGCCGGCGCCGCCGCAAAGTGTCGACGACGAGCCACACGACGCCGCCGACGGCGAGCACGCCGGCCACGACGAGCACCGTCGAGCCGCGGGTGGCCGACCGCAACACCGCGAGGCCGACGACGACCACCACCGCCGCGTTGAGCAGCAGCCGCCGCTTGCGCCGCCAGTCGGGCGGTGTCATCGGCGAAACCACTCGGCCGTCGGCCGGATCACCAGATCGTCGCGCGTGGTCACCAGCGCACCTCGACGGAGGCATCGTCGTCTGGAGTGTCTCCGCGCCCGGCGTCGGTCCCTGCGCGCGCCGCCCACGCCGCGAGCGCGACGAGCGCGGCGACGAGGAGGTGCACGGCGACCCGCGCGACGGTCCGGCGGGCGCCGTCGTCGCTTCCGGGACGCAGGTCACGCGCCGTGCCCGTCCACTGCACTGGCGGGGCCTGCGGCACCGGCCGGGATGTCGACAGGGGCGCGGCGCTCGCCTCGGGGGGCGGCGGTACGGGCACGTGGACCACGGGCGGATCATCACAGCACCGTCCCGTCGGCGCCATCCCCTCCTCTGCCGAGGCTCACGGGCGGCGTGACCCGACGGCCCACGGCGCGGCGTCGTCGGGCTTTTCCACGGTGCGGGCAGCGGACGCGGTCCCGGGGTGCGTCGTTAGGCTGACGCGATGAGCACGGGACACCGGGGCGGACGGCGCGCGACGGTCGTCGTCGTGTCCGACCGGTCGTCCGCCGGGACGCGCGAGGACCGGTCCGGGCCCGTGGCGCGCGACCTGCTGGCCGAGGCCGGTTTCGCGGTCGGCGAGGTCGTC